>DAORIL010000608.1:0-4247 GCA_035438525.1 Pyrinomonadaceae bacterium | reverse complement strand
AGGTATCCTTTTACCAGTCCGGCGGCGGGCATTTGGGGACTAAAAGTGATGATCATCAATGAAATGGCTGGTTCGGGCGGTGATTTGATGCCGTGGATGTTCAAATATCGGAAGATCGGATTACTGGTTGGTAAACGGACTTGGGGCGGTTTGGTTCATACTGCTGATACTCCGGCTTTTATTGACGGCGGTTCAATGATTGCTCCTCGCGGTGGATTCTTTACCCGCGATAACAAATGGGCGGTTGAGAACGAAGGGATTGCGCCTGATGTCGATGTCGAAAATTTACCGAAAGATGTCATTGCCGGACGTGACCCGCAACTCGAACGGGCTGTTCAGGAAGCTCTCAGAATGTTGAAGGAAAAACCGGTTAATCGGGCAACAACCGAACCGCCGCCGCCGACTTGGGGCGAACGGAAAAAACCGTAAGCGATTGCGGATTTGGGAATGCGGATTGTGGATTTCTTTTTGGCAAAAACTATTTGGAATCAACAATCTGCATTTACCAATCAGGTGAAAAATTATGGAGCAAAAAATTCGTTGTCAAAGTTGCGGAATGCCGCTTTCAGAAACTTTTGGAAATCTGGGGACAAATGCAGATGGCTCAAACAGTTGGGAATACTGCTCGTTTTGTTTTCAAAATGGTCAATTTACTAATCCAACTCAAACTCTGGCAGAAATGATTCAGAGTTCTATCGAAAATATGACAACTGAGATTGGAATGTCCATTGAACAAGCTACCCAACTTGCTAATTCATTTATTCCAACACTGCGGCGTTGGCAATAATTTTATTTTTGAACTAAGTTAAGTCATTCTCAATTTCATTTTTCACGATTGAGAATGACTTTTTTATTCCTCCAACATTAATTTCCAGTAAATTTTTTTTAATTCCAATAATCCTGTTTTTTCATCATTTTTGGCTTTTCAGCAAATTTATAATTTTGTTTTCGTCAAGAATTGATGTTTTCTGTGTTTTTACCACGAGAGTTCAAAATTGAACTTGTTAATGGGAAAAATGCGGCTGATTACCGGATATGAACAGATACAAAAGATTGTTTAGAGAACTATTGATGATAAATAAAATAAAAATCCTAAAGCAGATCTTTCTTACTTTGATTTTCTTACTGATGTCTTGCCAGGTTTGGGCACAAACGGATTTTTCGGAAAAGATCTCCAAAAACTCAAAAGTAACTTATTTTGATTTGCTGAAGCAGATTTTTCCCGACTTGGAAAAAGACGGAACGGCGCATAAAACGGAAGAAATAAGAATAAGTATTGATTCGGATGAGGTTCAAACTTACGAACAGCCGATGGAAATTCTTATAGACAATTCAAATTGGGTAAATACTGAAAAAGGTCAAAGGCTGATATTGAATATTAAAGTTAGAGGAGATGAGCAAAACGGTTTTACCTGGGGCGAATTAAATTTGATCGCGCTTTACAGCGGAGATGCAAAACCTCAGCTTTTGGATGTCGTTGATGTTTCAGCTGATCGGGAAAATTATTATTCGGGCGAAATGCAGGTTAACCCTAAATTAAATTTGACCAGATACGAATTCAGCCATCTGAACGCGGGCGAGGATTTTCATTATTATGCTTTTTTTTATGCTAAAGACGACGAAATAAAAGAGACTCTTGAGGGCTTTCCATATCTCTATACCGGAACGGTTTGTCGCGCTCAAATGGACGAAACAGGAAAAATTTTAACTGTTCCAAATGCGAAAAGCGGCTACCACGACGTTATTTTCAAAATTAAAGTGACGAATAAACGATTTGCCGAAGACTGCCAAACCGTTAAATCAATAAGCTATAAAAATTTTACTCTCAGAATGACCTGGCAAAAAGGAAAATACAGGTATGCAGACGGCGGTGCTGAATTAAAAAGACTACAGCGCGAAGAAAAAAGATTGGGATTCTCAAAAGACGAATAGTTTTATGCCAAGGATTTATTGAGAGAATAAAAAGATGAGAAAATCGTGATTAAAAAAATTTTCCGGAATTTATTTTATTTTTCTACTTTATAATATAAAGTGCTTGACAGATGAAACGACTTGATATATCTTTGCACACGGTATGATGAAAACAAACGCATTACGAAAAGACGAAGCTCAAGAAAACGCGCCCATTAATATTGGTGATAGGGCGTTGGATAATTTAGCGTTTATCCGCGAAACGATGGAGCGTTCGGCTTCATTTACGGCGATTCCGGGTTATGGCGGTGCGTTAATGGGCGCAACCGCAATCGGGGCAGCGATTATTGCGCATAATCAGCCGGGAATAAAAGGCTGGATGATTACTTGGTTAATTGAAGCATTTTTAGCTTGTGGAATTGGGATGTTTGGGATGTGGCAAAAAGCTAAAAACTCAGGAGATTCTTTAAGTTCAAAACCCGCCCGTAAATTCGCCTTCGGATTTGCCCCGCCAATTATAGCCGGAATTATCCTCACCTCACTTTTCTATTTCAGAGGTATATTTGCTTTTATGCCAACAGTTTGGCTCACACTTTACGGAACGGCAGTGGTCACCGGCGGAGCGTATTCGGTCAGGATTGTTCCGATTGTCGGATGGATTTTTGTCGGACTCGGTTTGGTTTCGGTTTTTGTTGATACCAGCTACGGCAATCTGTTGATGGGACTTGGCTTCGGAGTTTTGCACGTTGTTTTTGGATTAATTGTCGCAAGGAGGTATGGCGGTTAAAACAAGTAAAAAGTAAAAAGTAAAAAAATAAATCAGGGAGTGCCATCCAAACTTTTTTCACATTTTTACTTTCAACCCCCCAATAATTTTATGAGAACAAAGGGAAATTTAGCATTAATTAATGATGACGAGGATGAAAACACAGGTTTGAAACAAACGGCGGCTATCGAAAAAGCGGCGGAAACCGTTTCCAACGAACTCGACAAGCTCATTCACGAACGAATGCGTTTGGGAATTATCAGTGCGTTGGCGGCGAATAAAAGTTTGACTTTTAATGATCTGAAAAGTCTTTTGAACACAACAGATGGAAATATTAGCGTCCACGCCCGTAAGCTCGAGGAAGCAGGCTATCTGGTTTGCGAAAAATCTTTTAACGGGCGAATTCCGCTGACTGAATATCGAATCACAGATTCCGGACGCGAGGCTCTGAATCGTTATTTGAACCATATGGAAGCATTGATTAAGGCGATGAAAAGAGTGTAAGACGAAGAGAAGACTAGACAGCGAGACTATGTGAAATCTCTTTGTCACATTGTCGCTTTGTCCCACAGTCAAAAGGAGGAGAGATGGGCGTTCTAATGATGTTAATGACAATCGGCGGATTATTTGTTGCAGCAATTTTGATGGTTTTTGCTCTTTGGAAAAAATTAGCGTGGCTCAAGAAATTCGTGGTTGGCGGTGTCGCAATGTGGTTTGTTTTTTATGCGATTGCGTTGTTTGGATTTTCGCTGACGAGTCAGGAAAAAATTTTGAGTTTGAATGAACCGAAAGCATTTTGCGGATTTTATCTCGATTGTCACATGCACACCGAAATAACAGATGTGAGAACCGCAAAAAATATTGGTGATAAAACTGCGAACGGCACATTTTTAATCGCTAAAGTAAAAGTTTTCAGCGATGCCAAAAATCCTGCAATTGCCTTTCGCTTGCTCGAACCGAAAGCCGAATTAAAAGATGCGGGCGGACGAGTTTACACACGAAACGCCGAAACCGAAAAATTATTGCCAACTGCACAAAATCAATTAAATCAAGATATTAAAGGTAAAGAAACTATCGAAAAAGAAATCGTTTTTGATGTTCCTGAACCGTCAAAGGATTTGAAACTATTGATCACTGAAGGCTACGGGATTGATAAAGTTGTCGAAGCGGTTTTGGTTGGCGATGAAGACAGTGTTTTGCATCAGAAAACTGTTTTCAAAATTAACCCGCAAAATCAAACTATGGCGAGCGTCAATTAGCGAGGTAAATAAAAGTTATGTTTTTTGGTGTAATCGCAGCTATCTTTTTTGTTCTGATACCGATTGGTTTTGTTCTACTTTGTTTAGCTCCAGAGCCAACGGTTTCTTTCACTATTCAACCAAATAATTCAAAGCCGATTGGATTTTGGAAAAGGCAATTTCAAACTGAACCGACAGGAAAGCAGAAAGTTTTTGATTGGATATTCGGAATTATTTTACCCGTCATTTGTTTTACCTTTGATCCGAAAGTTTTTAGTAGCAATTATCCATGGCTTGGCAGCTATAAACCTTTTGCTTATTTGTTGAGCTTT
>DAORIL010000607.1:0-4253 GCA_035438525.1 Pyrinomonadaceae bacterium | reverse complement strand
AACCTTTTTCAATTGTTTCAAGGTCTAAACCAAGAATTGCCGCCATTGCACCGACTCCAACCGGAACGGCTTCCTGCATATAAGTTCCGCGATTATGAACCGTGCAAACAGCATCAGAAAATGACAAAGCATTGGCAGCCACTAACGCCGAATATTCACCTAAACTATGCCCCGCAACAAAATTCGGCAGCGGAAAACCTTCGGATTGCATCGCCATAAATGCAGCAATTGAAGAAGTTAAAATAGCCGGCTGAGTGTTAGCAGTTAAAGCTAGATCTTCGGCTGTGCCTTCAAAACACAACTTAGAGAGCGAAAAGCCGAGCGCATCGTCGGCTTCTTCAAAAACTCGTCGGGCAATCGGATAATTATCATATAAATCCTTACCCATTCCGACTACTTGACTTCCTTGTCCAGGAAATATGAATGCTAATTTAGACATTTATTTCTAAAATCTAATAACCGTCGCGCCCCACGTTACTCCGCCGCCAAAGGCGGTCAATAAAACTAAATCGCCTTCTTTAATTTTACCTGACTCCAGGCATTCGTCCAAAGCAATCGGAATCGAAGCAGATGAAGTATTTCCGTGTTGGGCAATGTTTGAATAAACTTTTTCTTCGGAAACACCAAGACGCGAAGCTACTGCATCAGTAATTCTTTGATTAGCTTGGTGTGGAACCACAAGGTCAACATCTTCAACCTTATAACCGGCTTTAGCAAGCATTTCTGTCGAAATCTCTGCCATTGAGCGAACTGCAACTTTGAAAAGTTCATTGCCTTTCATTTTGAAAAAGTGCATTCGGTTATCAATGGTTTCGTGCGATGTGCCGAGTTTTGTTCCGCCACCCGGCGCATAAAGTTGTTCTTCGTAGCGTCCGTCAGAGCGAATTTTGGTGGCAAGAATTCCTTTGCCTTCGGGAACTGCGCCGACTACTGCCGCGCCTGCTCCGTCTCCGAAAATAACGCACGTTGAACGGTATGTGTAATCAACGTATTTAGTTAAAACCTCTGCACCAATGACCAGAGCATAACGAATTTGCCCGGTTCGAATCATTGATTCAACCATTGTCAAACCATACAAAAAACCCGAACAAGCCGCAAAAACATCCATCCCGGCGGCATTTTCGCAACCGAGTTCACGTTGGATCAGGCAACCTGTTGAAGGCAAAATTTGATCGGGCGTAGTTGTCGCACAAACAATGATGTCAATATCTTTCGGATCTATTCCTGCCCGTTCGATGGCTTGCCTGCCAGCCGCTACCGCAAATTGCGAAGTATATTCGTTATCGGCGGCTTTGCGGCGCTGCTTGATGCCGGTGCGCGTAGTTATCCATTCATCGTTGGTGTCAACGATCTTTTCAAGGTCGGCATTGGTTAGAACTCCGCTTGGATAAGCGTGTCCCATTCCAAGTATTCCTGCGTTATTTCCCATTTTTGATTTTTGATTTTGATTTCAGATTTTTGATTGGAGGATTTTATCTATCATTTTACTGATTGTCCAATCGCAAATTGCAAATCTAAAATCGCAAATTACGCTATTCTTTTTCCTTTCCGACAAGTATTTGACGACCTTTATAAACTCCGTCGTCATTAACGCGATGCGGAACCTGGGGTTCACCTGAATCTTTATCAAGATAATATTGTGGAACTTCTAAAGCGTGATGCGCCCTTCTGGTGCGGGTGCGTGTTTTTGAATGTCTTCGTTTTGGATTTGGCATTTTTACTCCGTAGATTCTAATCTTGAATCTTAAATTATTTCAAATTCTTTAACTTTGCCCATCGCGGGTCAATCTCTTTTGTTTCGCAATTACACGGATTTGAATTCAAATTTGCGCCGCATTTTGGGCACAAACCCCGGCAATTTTCACTGCAAAATGTTTGCGTTGGCAGATTTAATAAGATCTGCTCGCGGGCCAGATCGTCTAAATCAATTTTCTCGCCATCGTAAATGGCAATTTCTAAATCGTCGCCGTGTAATTCGCTATCTTTTTCTTTGGTATAAAATTCTTCGGTTATGTAGGCAACTTTAAAAGGAATATTAAGTATTGAGTGGATTGGACTTAAACAACGCGAACATTCTATTTCGAGATTAGCGTTTATCTGTCCTTCCAGATCAACCTGAGCAATTCCTTGATGTAATTTCCCTAAAATTCTAACAGCATCGATCAACCGGACAGATTCTTCGCCCAAATCAATTTGGAGCATTTCATCAAATTCCGTATAGCTGTCGGAAAGTTTAGTTAAGTCAATATACATAAAAAAGCGTTTCAAATAGCAAAAGAAACAAACTATTCATTATAACCGCTGAGTTTTTGGTGTCAAACTACTGCATCAACTCCGTTCTGTTTCGCGGAATATTTTTTCGCCATTTTTCCATCATTTCGGGTTTTTGCCTGAGAATTTCGAGCATCAAATCAATTTCTTCTGGCGAAAAGTAGTTGCGTTTTTTCTCTTCTAAATTTTTCTGCGGAATGTTTAGATAAAGCCATTGGCGATAATCTTTTATTCCGTTGCCGTAACCTCGCGCAATCGCTTCCAAATCTGCTCCGCGTTCAAATTTCTGCGTAAAATCTTTGGAAGACAATTTAATTAAACCTAATAATTCCATTCGATTTCGTTTGGAATAATACAAAACGTGGGCAATTTCGTGAGCAATAATCGAACGAATTCCGCTTTCGGGCGCATTTTTTTCAAAGACTTTCGGATTAACAAAAATGATATAGCGCATTTTTTGAAAGGTCAGCATTTTGCCGAAAGAAAATCTGGATTGAAAATAATCCGACTCGCTTTGGAAATTTTTGACCTCAATTTTTTTAGTCTTTAGCTCAGGAAAAGATTTTTCAACCACTTCGTTGATGATTTTTTGTGTTTTTTGAACTGCATCGCTTTGCGCCTGAATGGATGCAACAAGCACAATAACCAGAAAAACTTGAATTGCAATCCTTCTCATTTTACTTCGCTCCCAATAGCTTCATCTAAATCATCAAATTCTTTTTCTTTGATGATTTGGGCTAATCCAAAATTGACATCTCGCGCAAAAGTGACACCTTGATAAATAAATCCGGTATAGGCTTGTAAAAGCGAAGCACCTGCACAAATCTTTCTCCAAGCGTCTTCCGCCGTAAAAATTCCGCCGACTCCGATGATTGGAATTTTGCCGTTGGAATAACGATAAATCGTTGAAATAACTTCGGTTGAGCGTTTTGTCAGAGGCTTTCCGCTTAAGCCGCCTGTTTCTTCGATTTTTGTCTGTAAACCTTCGCGGCTAATTGTGGTATTGGTCGCAATTATTCCAGCTAAATTTAGTTTTAAGGCAATATCAACGATTGCTTCGATCTCCCTTTCGCTCAAATCAGGCGCAATTTTGACGAGCAAAGGTTTGGGCGATAATTCCAAATTTCGTTTTTGTAACATGCCTAATAATTCATCCAGACTTTCGGCTTTTTGCAGTTCGCGTAAATTCGGCGTATTGGGCGAAGAAACATTAACTGTAATATAATCAGCAACTTCGTGCGCTAAATCAAAACTCTGGAGATAATTTTCAATTGCTTCTTCGTTCGGAACGTCCTTATTTTTGCCGATGTTGACACCCAAAACGCATTTCGGATTTATCTTTTTTAATCGCTCAACAACTTTCGGCGTTCCTTCGTTATTAAACCCGAGCCGATTTATCAATGCCTGATCTTTCGGCAAGCGAAAAAGTCTCGGTTTATCATTTCCCTTTTGCGGTTTGAAAGTTACAGTTCCAACTTCGACAAATCCGAAGCCAATTGCGGAAAGCTGATTAACGACAATTCCGTTTTTATCAAATCCGGCAGCAATTCCGAGCGGATTTTTGAAAGTCAGCCCAAATCGTTTCAACTCGCCAAATTCGTTACATTCAAAGCGTTTAGCAACTTTTTGCTGGAGAAATTCAGATGACAAACCATATTGTAAAGTATGAATACCGAATTCGTGCGCTGTCTCTGCGGACAATCGAAAAAGGATTGGACGAATGATTTTTTGAAAAGAATTTGACACATTGATTTCCACGCAGGTGTTGGATCCTGAAGAACAGGAAATTGAAGATGCTTTGGCCGCGGGAGTATACAAGCCCGATCCCGACCTGCCTGCGCGCATGAAAGAGTGGAAGGAAGCGCTTGCGAATAGCGAGCGTAAACTGCCTTTGAGCTTGCGCGTTTCTTCCAGCGTTGTCGGAAAGCTTCGTCTCAAGGCCCGTGAGGAGGGCATGCCCTACCAGACCCTCATCAATTCCA
>DAORIL010000606.1:0-4254 GCA_035438525.1 Pyrinomonadaceae bacterium | reverse complement strand
TACCGCATTTTATCTGGCATACATGGGTAAATGGATTCGCCGTTCGGATGCAATGACCGGTGCAGAGTGGATGAAAACTCGTTTTGGTCCTAGTAAAGCCGGGGATATTGCCAGACTTTCCTACACTTTATTTGCTGTTTTGACGATTTGCGCATTGCTTGGTTACAGTGCAATCGGAATGGGCAAATTCGGTTCCATTTTTCTACCATTTTCACCGAATGTTTGTGCTTTACTGATCCTTGGAATAACCGGATTATATGTCATTTTGGGCGGATTTCACGGTATTGTTCGCGTCGAGATAGTTCAAACAATTGTTTTGAGTGCAGGGGCAATTGTTTTTGCCATAATCGGTTATTTGCATTTTGATAGTGCAACTTTTGCTGCAAAAATTCCAGCGAGTTGGCAGGATATTATGCCATCTGTTCGTCCCGAAGCCTTTCAAGGATTGGTGTCAGGCGGCACAGATTATTCATTTTTCGGTGCATTGGTCGCGGTTTGGGTAGCAAAAGGTTTATTGCTTTGTTTGAGTGGTCCGGAACAACTCTATGATTTTCAACGGTTTTTGGCGGCAAAAGATGAACGTGATGCTTCAAAACTCGGTGCATTATGGGGCGCAATTCACACGGTGCGCTGGTGTTTTGCAATGGCAATTGCCGTGATGGCGATCATGGGAATTGGCAATGCTATTCTGGATGCAAAATTGAAGGCCGATCCTGAAACTGCTCTTCCATTGATTATTGGTTCGATGTTACCTGTTGGTTTAGTTGGATTTATGTTGGCAGCACTACTGTCGGGATTTTTGGCAACTTTTAGTTCAACCGTCAATGGCGGCGCAGCTTATTTAGTAAAAGACGTTTATCAGCGGTATCTTAATCCGCAAGCGGACACTAAAACTCTGATTCGGGTTAGTTACGTTTCATCCGCCTTGTTAATCATTATCGGATTAATCATTTCTTATTTTGGAACTTCGATAAACACAGCGTTTTTATGGATTTTCGGAACACTTGCCGCCGGAATTTTACCGCCGAATGTTTTGCGTTGGTATTGGTGGCGTTTGAACGGGCAAGGTTATGCGGCTGGAGTTTTTGGCGGAATGGCACTGTCACTCGGGCAGGTTTTTCTTGACCAGGCAGTTCTGAGCGAACCGCTTCCACTTTATATTGGTTTTCCGGTAATTGCGATTCTTTCGACCATAATTACGATTGTTGTTTCGCTTTTAACTACTCCGACCGACATCGAAACATTGAAAAATTTCTACCGTAAAGTTCAACCTGCTGGAGCGTGGGAGCCTGCCAGAAAAGCAGTATTAAACGAAACACCTGATTTCAAAAAACAATCGCCATTTTCGCTGGATTTATTCAACACTGCGGTGGCGATGATTGGAATTATTTCCCTCTATGTTTCGATGCTTTATTTGATTTTGCATCGGTTAGAAATTGGTTTTGGATTAATTGCCACAACATTAGTAACTGTAATTATTCTTTATTTTAGTTGGTATAAAACTTTGCCGCCTCCTTCAGTTCAAACTTCGGAAGATGACGAAAATGCAGCCGAAAACACCGACGAAATGATTCAGGACACAAAAGTTTAGGAGTTTTATGAGATTTGATGAAAAAACTATCATTGTAACAGGCGGAGCATTAGGAATCGGGCAAGCAGCTTGCGAAATATTTGCGGAACGGGGAGCCTCCGTTGCAATTTTTGATTGGGACGAAAAAGCTGGAAATGAAACTTGCGAAAAGATTAAAGCCAATGGCGGAAATGCGATTTTTCAAAAAGTAAATGTGGCTGATTTTGAAGTAGTCAAAAACGCAGTTCAAGCAACCTATAACAATTTTGGAAAAATAAATTCGCTGGTTGTCAGTGCCGGAATTCAACGATACGGGACAGCTGTTTCAACAACTGACGAACAATGGGAAGAAGTTATAAGCGTAAATCTGAAAGGTGCCTGGAATTTAGCCAAAGCCGGTATCCCTTTTTTGCAGGAACAAGGCGGCGGTAGCGTTGTCAATGTTTCATCGGTTCAGGCATTAGCCAGTCAGCAAAATGTTTTGGCTTACACAATTAGTAAACATGGGATGGTCGGTCTAACCCGTTCAATCGCAATGGATTTTGCCAAACAAGGCATTCGAGCGAACTGCGTTTGTCCGGGAACGGTTGATACGCCGATGCTCAAATGGGCGGCTTCGTTAGACCCAAATCCAAAGTCGGTTTATGAAGCTTGTAATGCAATGCATCCACTTGGACGTATTGCCCAGCCACGCGAAATTGGTGAGGTTGTCGCCTTTCTCGCTCATGAAAGTTCTTCTTTTGTGACAGGGGCGGTTTGGACTGCGGACGGCGGACTTTTAACCCAAATCGGTGGAGTTCCACAAACGAATTAAGATTCGAAATTGAAGATTCAGGATTCAAAAATCAAAGATCAAAAATCTAAGGTCAAAGGTAAATTTTAGGAGTAATTATGAGTCAAACATCAACAGCAGAAAATCATCCGCCGGTGACGGCATATCATCCGCCCCCACAATTGGATGCGGCAATTTCCGCCGTTCCTTTGGTCGAGGCGAGCAAGAAACCTAAGAAAATAGGCTATTTAACCAACTACAGTTTTCATATCTGGTATCAAATCGTCATTGAAATTTTGCATCGGCGTGCTAAACAATACAGTGTGGAAGTTGAAATTATGGATGCCGGATTGAGTGTCGAAAATCAAATCAATCAAGCCCGTGAAATGGTTAAAAATGTTGACGCGATAATTTTGACTCCTGCCAACACAACCGGACTTGAAGAAATTCTGAAAATTGCCGAAGCAGAAAGTGTTCCGGTAGTAATCGAAGCCAATCCGGTTGAAGGAATGGCAACAATGGTGGCTATTTGCGATTACGATGCAGGTTATGAAATGGGCGTCTGGGTTGGAAATAACATTAAAAACGCCGATGGTTCGCCGCTCAGAATTCTTGATGTTGGTTTACCATGGCTTCGTCCGTGTTTGCTCAGAAGCGAAGGGTTTGCGGAAGGTGTCCAAAGCATTCAGTCTGACGCCGTTATTGTCGCCTCGATAAACGGCGAAGCAACTCCTTCGATTGCCCGCAAAATTGCTCATGAAACATTACAAAAGACAGGTGATATTGACGTAATTTTTGCGATGGATGACGAAACAGCCCAAGGTGCGTTTCAAGGTTATCTGGATGCCGGATTTGACCCGAACACGGTCACAATTGCCGGATTCGGGCTCTCAGGTGAACACGAAAAAGAATGGATGCTGAAAGGTGAAGCATTGAAGGTCAGTGCCGCAATGTTCCCTGAATATGTCGGGCTGCGTTGTATGGATGGTGTGATCAAACTTTATGACGGGCAAGCAGTTCCGGTTCGTGATGTGACCCCGACAATTCCAATGACCGCAGAAATTTTAGAGCAATATTATCCCAAGAAAGATGGTGTTTTTACACCGGATTTTGCCGCGATTGCCGCCATTCCCAAGAAAGGCGATTGCACGAAAGTTTAGAATATTAATGGAGATTTGAAAATGAAAATACGAGATAAAGTAAAAAAATTAAACTATCTTTTAGCAATCGTTTTATTTTTAACAATTGGCGGTTTTGGACAGTCAAACACCGGATCATTAACAGGTGTTATCCAGGATTCAAATGGTGCCGTTGTTGCCAATGCCGCTGTGACAATCACAAATATTGGAACCAATGAGACCAGAACTGTTCAAACCGATTCTGACGGACGTTATGAAGTGACGTCGCTTCCCAATGGAACTTACAAAGTTTCTGCCAAGGCAACTGGTTTTCAGGAATCAACAGTAAATGAAATTAAGCTTGCAGTAGGTGAAAAAGCTCGTGTTGATGTCAATTTATCTGTAGGACAAGTAGGTGGAACCGTAAATGTGACTGCCGACCAAACCAGAATAGATACTGAAACTTCAACTGTAGGCGATACAATAAATTCCGCCAGAATCGAAAATGCTCCAGTCAATGGGCGCGATTTTACAGGACTTCTGGCAACCGTTCCCGGTTCGGTTCAGTCAACCAATCAATTTCAGACCAGCATTAATGGAATTCCTTCGACCTTTGGCGGAGCCAGCGTTTTGGTTGACGGAATTGATGCCGGACGGGTTGATTTGAACGGAACATCAAACGTTTTGGGTAGAATAGAATCCCGGGTAAATCGGGTTTCGATGGACAGTATTCAGGAAATTCAAGTTGTTACAAGCAATTATTCCGCTCAATACGGACAGGCTTTAAGTGCTGT
>DAORIL010000605.1:0-4261 GCA_035438525.1 Pyrinomonadaceae bacterium | reverse complement strand
CAAAGTTTTTGCGGACATCTATTACCACACCATCAAAATCAGCAATTTCTTCGCTGGAAAGCGCAACAGGTTTTGGTAAATCTGCCAAAGACTTCGAACCTTCCAAATTTTTCGAGGCGCTTTTTGGAAAATATGCAGGAACTTCTGGTTGGTCAGCCGCCACGATTTTGATGAAGTCTTCTTTGCTCATCGGCTGCAAAGCATAGTTGTTTTTGCGCTGATTGCCGAGCGTTGACCACGTTTCTTTGGATAAAGATTTGCCGCACAAACTGCCTGCGCCGTGGGCAGGATAAACTTCGGTCTCATCAGGTAAAGGCAAAATCTTTTCGTGCAGAGATTCGTAGAGCATTGCGCCCATTTGTTCGGCAGTAAAACCTTTGGAACCAACTAGATCAGGTCTGCCGACATCACCAATAAACAATGTATCACCTGTAAACATCTTTAACGGCTCGCCCTCGGTTTCGGCTAAAATCGTGATGCCTTCGGGCGTATGTCCGGGGGTTTCGAGAAATTTCAGTTTAATTTCTCCAATATTTAACTCATCGCCATCTTTTACTTTGTGAGTTGGAAAGTTCGTGTTAGCACGTTGTCCGTAAATAATTTCTGCGCCTGTTTTTTCGGCTAATTCGAGATGTCCGCTGACAAAATCTGCATGCGAATGAGTTTCGATAATGTATTTGATTTTTTGCCCGTTTGCTTCGGCTTCGTCCAAGTATTGCTGAACATCTCGCTGCGGATCAATGATCGCCGCTTCAGTTTCCGAGCCGATGTAATAAGATGCGTGTGCTAAACAACCTAAATAAAACTGTTTGAATTTCATATTTTCCACCTTTCAAAATCCTCTCATTTTTATCAATTTTACAACAAAATTGTAAAATTCTTTGCAAAAAGAAATAGCGCAACTCCTAAAACTAACATTGCAAAGACTTTTTGCAATCTGTGAGCATCTAAACGATACGATAAAATCGTTCCCAAAATCGTTCCGCCAACAGCTAAGATCATTACCAAAAATGTCAGGGACCAGTCAAAATGATTTTGCGCGGCATGTCCGATTAACCCTGCTATACAATTCAAAAAGATAACAAATAATGATGTTCCAATCGCTTCTTTCATCGGCAAGCCGCCAAAGAAAACTAATGCCGGAACTATCAAAAATCCACCACCGACCCCCAAAAATCCCGTTAAAACTCCGACTCCAAATCCGGCTAAAATCGCTTTTGTCCGATTCGCTTCGTGTCTGATTTCACTATTGGAATTTTTCTTGCGCCAAAGCATTGAAACTGCTACGACAAACATCAATGCCGCGAACATTAATAACAAAACATTTGGCGCAACCATTTTTGTCAATGGAGAACCTAAAAACGCACCGAAAATTCCCGAAATACCAAAGAGCAATCCTGCCTGAAAATTCAAATTATCGCGCCGATAGTGTAAATATGAACCGAAAAGACTGGTTGTGCCAACTACGGCTAAAGACATTCCAACTGCTTCGTGCATTTCGACTCCGAGAAAATAAACCAGAATCGGCACCGTTAAGATCGAACCACCTCCGCCAATCAATCCGAGCGATAAACCAATCGCCGCACTCAAAATCAACCCTGTCAAAAAAGCTATTGACACCTTAACCTCTTACTAAAAATTAAAAAGACGCAGATCCATCTTAGATAGAACCAATCTTCAAAGACTACCCCCGTATCCTTTGAATTTGGCAGAATCTGCGCCTCATAGCGGCTAATTTGCTGTCGAAACATTTGTTTCACAACTATTTTGCCGCTGATTCCAAGGCATTTTTGCCAGTAACATTGCCATCCCGCACCAATCCGTCGCTCCGGCAAAAGTTAAACCTGCTCCGACAAAACCTGCCAATCCAATGAAATATGGATGCACAAAAATACTTAACAAAACTCCAGTTAAAACCAGTAACCCCGCCGTAAAACGAACCTGACGCTCCAATGCCCACGGAGCTTTTTCGTCTCTTTCAAACGGAAGATTTTCTTTTTTCCATTCTTCGAAACCACCTTTGACGTTAACGACATTTGTAAAACCTAAAGCTTTCAAACGCTTTTGTGCTTCGGCAGAACGTCGTCCCGAACGGCACATCACATAAACCGTATGTGTGTGATCAATTTCCTGATGACGTTTTTCGATTTCGTCCAACGGAACAAGTTTTGCTCCTTCAACCCGTCCGCCTGCATATTCCGCATACTGGCGAACGTCAATCAAAGAAATTTTCTCTTTCCCCAACTCATCCTTTAAACCTAAAACTGTGCATTCACTCATAATTTGTCCTTGCAACTGAATTACAATATAACGATATAGTTATGTCTTGAATATGTCAAGTAAGAAATCAACTTTTTATAAAAAAAGAGATTTGCTTACTGTTAAGGAAATTTAACGTTTCGTAAGTAAAATTTCACGGATTAAATAGAGATTTTCTTTGTGAACATAGCCTTTGGCTCCGGCATGGTAGGCGGCGTTGATAGTTTTTTGGTCGTTGTAGTCGGTCACAATGCAGATTTTAGCTTGGGGAAATTTTTCGATGATATTGTGAGTAGAAACCAAACCGTCAACATTGGGCATTTTAATATCCATCAGCACCCAATCAGGATGAAAGTTGGTATAGGCTGTGAGGGCATCCGCTCCGTCTTCACATTCAAAGATTTCATCGGCAAGGTCGAACACGACGCTTTTTATCAAGCGGCGCATCCCGATATTGTCTTCGACGATGAGTAATTTCATAACTTGTTTCATTTCAAAAAGTATCCACGAAGTTTCACGAAGGTAACACGAAGTTTTCTTTCCTGTTTGGCTTTTCTTTGTGAAAACTTTGTGACCCTTCGTGGATAAAATTTTTCCATTAAAAATCAAAACGCAAAGCGAATTGGATTTCTCGCGGAGAAGTCAAAGACCTTGTAATCCGTCCGAAAGTTGGCGAAGTAATGTCTAAATCAGGCGCATAAAAATAGTTGCTGTTAAAGACGTTGTAGGCTTCGGCGCGGAAGGTCAGACGTTGATTTTCCGACCACGGCAATTTGATTTTTTTGGAAACTGCCAGATCGGTATTAAAGAATGACGGACCGCGAAAGATATTGCGTGAGCCGGTTTCGCCGTGTTTTGGGTTACGGAAAGCGGCTAACGCTTTTATCGGATCGGCAAAATATTGGATTCCGTCGCCTTCGTCGTGGATTCCGCCTTTTAAGTCCGCTAAACTGCCTTTCAAAATCGCCGGATTGTCAAAGAAAAATGTAGTTGAATAGACCTGGCTTCTGGAATTTAATGCCAAGCCTGAACGAGCGACAAAAATTCCTGAAACTGACCAATCGCCGACAATCGTATCCAACCATTTCGGCATATTTCCGCCGATGAATCTTCCGCGTCCGATCGGAACATCGTAAATCCCGTTGACGTTGACCAGATGACGAATATCAAAATCCGAGTTTCCGCGACAACTGCTCGGATTGACCAGATCGCACAAAACTCCGCCGTAAACCGTGTTAGAAACGCTTGATTGATTGTCGAGAGAATGCGACCAGGTGTAATTGAAATCAAATTCCAAGCCTTTTGAAAAGCGTTTTTGCAAGCTGACAAGCATCCCGTTGTAATCTGATTTGCCGAGATTGGTGGCATAAACATTAGCTCCGAATTGTGTTCCCAGTCCAACATTTGATTCAATATATCCGTTGCTTTGCAGAGAATATACCAAATCCGCTGTGCTGCCGTTTTGAAAGTAAAATCCAAAACTATCAGCTGCTAATTCTGCACAATTGCTATATCCAAAATCCTGACAGGTTCCTCCGTAGTTATTTAAAAGAGCTTTATTCATTTGATTCTCAAACCACGGTTGGGCAGTAATTGCGCTGCCATTATTCAGTTGAGTTTGGAGTATGTTGAAAGCGTCAAACATCAATTGCCCGGATTGCTTATCCTTGAAATTCATCACTTGCGCCGCGTCTGCCTGAGCAAAAAGTTTTCGTCCTTTACGGTTGACCCAAGCCACATCAAGCAGAAAGTTTCCGGGTAATTCTCGCTGAATTGAAAAACTTAGTTGATAAGCATACGGAGTCACGAAGTTTTCGGACATACCATAATTATTTGCTCCATTGTATAAACCGTTTTTATCGGGAATAAAAGGTCTGGTCGAGACCGGCGGCGTATTTTGCACAGGTAAAGTTGTGGCTCCTGTAAATCTTGGGCTGTTAGCTAGGGTTTGGGCAGCCGTGTTGAAGAAAAATGATCTGCTGGCATTGTTGTCGAAAATGTA
>DAORIL010000604.1:0-4272 GCA_035438525.1 Pyrinomonadaceae bacterium | reverse complement strand
ATTAGTGATTTTTTCTTTAACTCATCGAACCGCTATCGGGCGTTATTCAAAATGAAAACACTCATTTTACAAAATTTAACTCATCGCGGAACTGTTTCGGCAGAAGGGCTTCTCTTTTCACCTAAAATCCTTTCTGAAAATGTGATCCGCCAAAGAATTCTTTCTCTTTGGCAGCCGAACACCAAGATTTTTCGCTATCAAAACGATTTTATTTTACTGTTTCCGCATAGTTTCAGAATTGATTGCCGTTATTCGATTGGTTTGCCTCTGGTTCGATTTGGCAATATTTTGTCGTCTTTTCCTTTGCAAAAACAAGATTTAGAGCATTTCCGAGATTTTAGCAAAACGATTCTTTTATCCGTTGAGGGTAACATTGAAACGGTTTTTATCAAAGATTTAGCGGTCGAAAATCTTGAAAATTGGTTTGATGTTTCGAGTTTCCAAATTATTGAAACTACAACGCTTGGCGAGGTTAAAACCAAACCGATTATTCTCGAAAAAATCGAAAATGTCGATTTGCGTGAGGAATTAAAAGATGTTCCCAAAGCAGATGAAAAATTGGCGGAAATTCTGCAAGTTTTGAAAGAGAAAAAAGCCGAAATGGAAATGGTAAAAGCGAAAGGCGGCGCAATCAATACCAGCGGTTTTTCGGGTTCCCCGACAAATTCTTTTGGCAATCTTTTGGGAGGAATGGTTGGTGGCGTTGCCAGTGGAATTTTTAAAGCATTAAGCGGTTTATTTTCAAAAGGTATTGGTCAAAGTGGCGGTGGAAGTTATTCAAGCGGCGGACAAAATGGGGGACAAGGCGGATGGCAAAGTTCAGGCAGTAATCAGCCGAAAACTCCCGGATTTCTGCAAAAGATGTTCACCAAAATGATGTTTCAGATGAAAATCGCCCAGCTCGTCGGCAGAAAACAGGCACAATATCTGGCGAAAATGATGGAAATGTTTGAAAACGGCGATTTAAGCGAAGCTTTGAAACACGCAATTCCTTTGGAAGATATGCAGGCACTCAAGGAAATGTCCGAACAAATGCCGTTTTTAGGTTTTCTGCGCCCGCGAAGCGATTTGAGTATCAATTACGGCAGACAAACAACTTCGAGTTCCGCTGTTCATCTGGAAGATCAATGGTTTAATGATTTGCGTCAACTTTACCGCCAAACTTTTGACCGTTTAGTCGCGCAAAACCGGATCGAAGAAGCCGCATTTGTCTTGGCGGAATTACTCAAAAGCAATCACGAAGCGGTTGAGTTTTTAGAAAAACACGGCAAATTCCGTTTAGCCGCTGAACTTGCCGAATCGCGCAATTTATCTAAAGAAATTATCGTCCGTCAATGGTTTTTGGCAGGCGAAAAACGAAAAGCCGTTCAACTGGCTGTTTTGCACAATTGTTTTGAATATGTCGTCACCCAGCTCGAAAAACAAAATCATCCGAACGCTGCCGAACTGCGTGAAATTTGGGCGGAAAATCTGGCGGAAAGCGGAAATTATCCGGCAGCTGTCAACACGATTTGGCAGTTAAAAGACAAACGTGAGAAAGCAAAAGATTGGATTGATAAAGTTATCGAATTCGGCGGAACGCCTTCAGCGCAAATGTTAGTTAAAAAAGCTTCACTTTTTCCGGCAACATTTGATGAAGTTAAAATCAAATTACAGGAAATTTTGGCAGAAAATACCGACGAAGCTCAGGAAAAAAGAGCCGCGTTTGCCCACGAAGCATTACGGCTTTCTCCCAGTGTGGAATTGCGAACTTTAGCGCGTCCGTTGATTAGAAAACTTTTGTCTGATATTTCAAAGGGAAGTTATATTTTTACGCCAAATGATTTGAAACGGATCGTTGATTTTGCTCAAGATTATACTTTGCGGACAGATTTGCCAAAAGTTCCGCCAAGTGCGATCAGAAAAGCCGTTGAACCGCTCAAATTTGCCATTTCTGCAAATGATAAAGGCTCAACCCAAATTTACGATGCCTGCCTTTTGCCAGATGGAAAAGTTGCTTTGGCACTCGGCGAAGCCGGAGTCAAAATCATTTCCAAAAATGACAAAACTATTGCTCATTTTGATCAGCCAACTGAGAGATTTATCGTCTCGGATCTGGGGACAAAAGCAATTTGTCTGGCGAATCGCGGAGATATGAGGAGATTGTCAAAGATTGATTTTGTTGAGCGGAAAGCGAGCTATTGGTGCGATGCAAAATTTGATTATCACCACACAGCTACTTTTGATGGAAATATTTTGTTTGTTGCAGAAAGAGATAACGTCTTTGCGATAGATACTAATGCTAAAAACTTTGAAGCTATTTGGAATGTTACTGATCTTGGCGGACAGATTTTGGAGATAAATCGTTCAAAATCAAAATTGATGCTCTTGCTTCAAACATATAAAGGAATCGAAAAATGGTGGTATGAATTACCGAGTTTTACCTTGCGAAGTCGGAATGAAACTAAGTTTTTAGAAATGGAAAATGAACATCAACTGCTTGAATCAGTTAGTTCTTACGTTGCCTATTCGCTAGTGCAAATTATAGAAAAGAGAAAGGATAGTGAAAACCGTTACCTCAAAATATATGATTACGATAAGCAAATCGCTAAATTGAATTTTCCTGACGAGACAGTTCACATGTGGATACCGCCAATGGTCGAAAATAAATTTGTGATCATTGAATACCAAAAAAACGGTTATATTTTTACTCTTTATGAAACGCCTGATGTTGAAATGGCTCAGATTAAATTACCAGAAAACAAAGATTATTCAGTTCGTTTAGACGAGAAGAATTTAACCATTACTGATGTCTTTGGACGAGTGATAATCTTTGATCATCAGGAAAAGATTTTGCGGAAAAATGTTAGAATTTAACAAATATTCACACTCAAATTTGATTTAGGCAAAATGATTTTAAAAGGAGAAAACAAAACTGAATAAACTCTCCATTTCAAAATTTTATACCGATTGCATTGAGGAAAACGGCAATATTTTTATCGGGTATAGCGGAATCGTAAAATGGCGAGGTTTCAATTTTCATTACTCAAATTTTCTCTTTTACGATGCCTTAAAAAATGAATTCAAGGCGGATTATTCGATCAAGAAAAGTCCGTTTCCCGAATGGAATTATCCGCAGCTCAAATGGACGCATCAGCCGTTAAAAATTGATGGAGAATGGAATTCGCTGCAATCTTCGGTCGAAGAAAAACTCCTTCAAGAAGATGAAAGATTCATAAATTGGTCGTGTTTTCAGCCTTTGACCAAAACGAAAGTGCGGTTAGGCGAAAGATTGATTGAAGGTTTGGGCTATGCCGAAAAACTGGATTTGGAGATTGATCCGCAAAATCTGCCTTTTGATACTCTCCGTTGGGGACGTTTTACGGCAAATGAGACTTCCATCGTCTGGATCGAATGGCGCGGCGAAATTCCTCTCAAAGTGGTTTATCTGAACGGCGTAAAATATGAAAACGTTGAGATTTCCGAAGAATCAATTCAGATTCACGACGTTAATTTGGAATTAAAATTGACTGAAAGTCTGGAACTGAGAAAAGGCAGTCTGTTGGATACGGTTTTTAAAAATCTGCATTGGCTCATCAAAAGATTTCCGCTTAAAATGCTTTCAACATTTGAATGTAAATGGCGCAGTAAAGGCGTGTTGGTAGATAAAAAGGCAGAAAAATCAATTAAAAACGGTTGGGCAATTCACGAAATAGTTATCTGGGAATGAAAAAATCTAACGTCCTCGGCAAAATTCTTTATGGCAGTTTGTTTGTCCTTTTAATTCCTATTGCCTTGTGGCAATGGGCAATAAACACCGAAGAATTTATCAAATTGCCAATCGTGCATCATTTTGTCGGCGGACTGGTTATTTCAGTTGGCGGATTGATTTTGATTCTGTGGGGAATGTTGGACTTGTGGGTTTACGGCAAAGGATTGCCGATGAATGCCTATCCGCCGAAAGTTTTTGTTACACAAGGAGTTTACCGCTTTTTATCGCATCCGATTTATATCGGCGCGGGAATTGTGAGCATCGGTTTGTCAATTTATACAGGCTCGGCAAGCGGTCTGTGGCTTGTCTCACCGTTATTCATTTTGGGGATGACCGCTTTGGTTTTGGGTTATGAAAAGGAGGCGATTGAAACGATTTTTAAGCCTGAAAACTACCGCCCGTTAATCTCAATTCCGCCTTATATTGACAAGGAATCAACCCGTTGGGAGCAATGGTCATTCGCCTTGTTGGTGCTTTTGCCGTGGCTGATTTTATACGAACTCATAACCTTTAACGGAATT
>DAORIL010000603.1:0-4286 GCA_035438525.1 Pyrinomonadaceae bacterium | reverse complement strand
CGACGCAATTAAATTATTTCAAACAAATGTTTTCGGGGAAATTATTTTGAAAAAGGTTTAAAGTTGGAGCAAAGCGAAAACATTCGTTTCATCAATTTAATTTAAAATCCAATTACAAATGTTAGCGTCCTTTCAGACGCTTTGGGTATGCACCAGACCTGCCCCTACAATTTTGCAACGATGGAATTAGAAGAAAAACAACCACGCAGTATTGCTGAACTGATCACAATATTAGAAGCCTTAATTTTTGTGGCAGATGAGCCGATTTCTGCCAAGGCATTGGCTGAAGTTTTAGAAGAAGACTCAGAATTTGTCCAATCGGCAATTGAAGAACTAGCCGAGGAATATGAAGAACGCAAAAGCGGTTTAATGTTGCGCCAGATTGCCGGCGGTTGGCAAATTTCGACCCGAACGGAATATCACGAAGAAATTCGTAAATTCCTCAAAACCCGCCCAAGTGCCAAATTATCGCTCGCCGCTCTTGAAACACTTGCCGTGATCGCCTATAAACAACCCGTCACCGTTCCCGAAATTCTGGAAATTCGCGGTGTGCAATCAGCCTCAGCAATCAAAACGTTGCTGGATAAAAAACTAATTGTGGCTAAAGGTCGCAAAGAAACTGTAGGCAAACCGATGCTTTATGGAACTTCTAAAGATTTCCTGATCCAGTTCGGATTGAAAGATTTAACCGAATTGCCTTCGATTGAAGACTTTGAAGATTTAGTTCAGTAGAAGCAAATCCAATAATCTCACGACAAAATTATCATCACCGAAACGCGTTTGAAAATAAAATATGAAACCGTTTGCAAAATAAGTTAGTATTGTGCAAATAATTTGAGGAGATAATCAAAAAATGTGGGTAATGAACGAAAACGACGATGAATTAGCAATCAGAGCATTCCCGATTGTGATGTGGGCAATAGCGTTGGCTTTTTTTGGAATAGGAGTTTATTTGCTTTTACCTTATTTGACGGATTCCTCAAGAATTTCAGAGATTCTCAAGGGAAGTATTTTAGATATTTTAACCATTTCATTTGCCTTACTTTTTCTACCGGTTGGAGCGTTGATTGGACTCTGTTTTTTTCCTTTGATAACTACCACAATTAATCGCCGTCAAAGATCAGTGAAAATTGAAAAATTAGGAATTCTGGGGAAACGAGTTAATTTATACGGTTTTGACGCATTGGACGGCGGCTTTCGGGTAAAATCGGAGGTTGACCAAGATAATCAAGAATCCCTTAAACTTTATTTCAATCTAAAATCGGGTGGAAGAATTTATTTATCAAGCGATTTAACCGAATTTTGGAAAGGAAAAGCCTACGATGTAGCAATGAAGGCAAATGAATATTTACGTCCTGAAACGAAAAATTGATAGTTGAAAGTTTTAACGGAACTGCCTTTGATTAAAGACTTTGAAGATTTAACCCAAGGAATGTGAAAAACAATTCTACAGAAAAAATTATAACTTTTGAAAACAATGCCGTTAAATCCAAAATTTCGGGAGTGTTGATAATTTTTATAGGTTTGGTTTTAATTATTTTCTCCTGGAAATTCGCTCAAATGTTTGGCTTTAATGACTTGCTGGCACAAATAATCAGCATTTCAGTCTTTGCAATAATCGGCTTTATTATTATTTTTGCCGGCTATTTATTTTTCACAACTTCTGCTAAAAAACTTATTCTTGATGGTTCAAAAAGAAAATTATTTTATGAAGAAAAGTTTTTGTCTCATTTAGAAAAAAAAGAATTCGATTTTGCTGAAATTTACAAATTAACGCAAGAAGTGACAAGCCTTGAAAACACGGAAATTTACACCTCATTTATTGTAATTCGCGGCGGCTTTCACCTTGAAATCCCGACACATGACTACCACGATAAAAACGCTCAAGATGAAATTTGCCGAAAAATAGCAGAATTTGTAGGAATTTCCGAATTAAAAAATAGTTGAAAGAGCCAAGTCTCTCAACCATTTTTTAACCCTTGGATTTATTTTTAAAAAGCTAACGCTTCCTCTAAAACTAAACCAGCTACCTTTGGAACTACTTTATTTAAATCAGGCGACATTTCGGTTGTCAAATCCTGCAAATCTTCAATCGAAACTGCAAAAAGCGTCACCTCAGGAGTTTTCCCCATCAAATAAAACGCATCGATTAAATCTTTCAGACCAATGTCGTGCGCCGTTAATGTTTTTGGATAATCTTTGGAATAACGTGGATGCAGACGGCGAACGCTGCCTGCTTTTGCGCCGTCAATGGTCGCATCAATCAGGATAACTTTGTCCGCCGACTGCATCGGTTCGAGCAGGAGAAAACTGCCCGTTCCACCATCCAGAAGTTCAACTCCATCGGGTAAAGCAGTTTTCTCCAGCGAATTAACAACATGAACGCCGATGCCTTCATCGCCCATCAAAGTATTACCGATTCCTAAGATCAGCACTTTGTTCTTATCTGTTTTTGATGTCATCATCACGTTCAAATTTCCAACCGCCGATTATTGAAGAGGTCGTTCCTTTGCCTTCAAAATAATCGTGGTAAAACACCAGATAAACGTGGACTATCGTAAAAACAACAAAGAACCACATAAACAGGTGATGCCATTGCCGCACCCACGCATCTCCGCCAAAAAGCGGAACTGCCCAGGCAAAAAGTCTCGGAAAAAACGAACTACTCATACTTGAATAGAGCGCAAATCCCGTAATTGCTTGAAGTAGAAAAATGTGAAAAAGAACAAAATAGGAAATTCCCGCCAGCATATTGTGTCCGATGACGACTCTGCCATGAACTTTGGTTTGGATAATATCTGTTTTGATCGTTTCCCAAAGGTCTCTTAATTGGCTCCAACGATGCGGCACAAATCTATCCCATCTGGCATATCTGTTTCCGACAAATCCCCAGTAAATTCTGAAAACAAAATTGAAAAGAATGATGTAGGAAAAGACAAAATGAAGAAACCGCACCCAACCGAACCAATATTGCTGATAGGCTTCGTTAGCGTTAAAAATTGCTTGCGGATTGCCGATCAAATAACCTGTAACGATCAGCATCACAATGCTCAGCGCATTGACCCAATGGTAAATTCTGACCGGCAATTCCCAAACATAAATACGGCGATATGGAATTGTTTGAATTTCTGTAGCCATTCCAGACCTCCTTACTCAACCGTGATCTGATGAACAATATTGCCATCAGGATCGTAAAGGTGAACCGCGCACGCCAGACACGGGTCAAATGAATGGATAGTCCGAATGATTTCGAGCGGTTCTCCATCTTTGGCGACCGGAGTTCCGATCAACGCTTCTTCGTAAGCCGAACGCTTTCCGTTTGCATCACGCGGACTGGCATTCCAGGTGCTTGGGACGACAAGTTGATAGTTATCAATCTTGCGCTCTTTGATACGAATCCAATGAGCGAGCGCACCACGCGGAGCCTCGGTCAATCCAACGCCCTCGCATTCGGTTGCCCAGGTTGTCGGCTCCCATTTTTCGCGGGTAAAAGTGCTGGTTTCACCACTTTTCAGATTCGTAATGAGATCATCAAAAAATCCTTTTAACCAACGAGCCGTCAAACGGGTTTCCAGACCACGAGCCGCCGTTCTGCCAAGAGTTGAAAACAGTGCAGTGACCGGAACATTAAGTTTCTTTAACGCTTCGTCAACAATTTCCTTGATTTCCTGACTGCCGCGTCCATAACCGACCAACATTCGCGCCAATGGTCCGACTTCCATCGGATTATCTTTCCAACGCGGAGTTTTGAGCCACGAATATTTGCCTTCGACATTTAGTTGGTCAAAGGGCGGTTTCGGTCCGGTGAAATTAAATTCGGTTTCGCCTTTCCACGGATGAAGTCCGGCTTGATCGCCCGCTTCGTATTTATACCAACTGTGGGCGATGTATTCCTTGATCTCATTTTCGTCTTTGCCGTTGACTTCATAGACTTTGGACAGATCACGATTGAGAATCGCACCGCGCGGGAATTTGAAACTTTCGATATTGCCGTAGCCCTGCGTCGGTAAATCACCGTAAGCCAGATAATTTGATAAGCCGCCGCCAACAGCTGCCCAATCTTTGTAAAATCCAGCAATCGCCATCAAATCCGGAATGTAAACCTGTTCGACAAATTCCATTGCCTGATTAATGATTCTGGCAACCAGATTCAATTTTTCGGTGTTGATAGCATTGACTTCTTCGAGATTAAACGAACACGGAACTCCGCCGACCAAATAATTCGGATGCGGATTTTTACCGCCGAAAATTGCATGGATTTTGACGATTTCCTTTTGCCATTCGAG
>DAORIL010000602.1:0-4288 GCA_035438525.1 Pyrinomonadaceae bacterium | reverse complement strand
GGGGAACGAAACTCCATTTCATTCCGGTCGGAAATCCAGCACCGCCACGTCCACGCAGGGCAGACGCTTTGACCTCGTTAATGATTTCGTCCTGAGTCATCCCCAAGGCTTTTTTCAGCGATTTATAACCGCCTGTTTTTTCATACACTTTGAGCGTATGTCCGTCTTTGACGTGCATTCGCTTTAATTGTAACGGTTCACAACCGATTGCTTTGATTTCCATAAAAGCTATAAATTTTTTACAAAATGTAAAATTAATTTGTTAACCCCAATACCAAACTGTGACAACACCTTCGTTATTATCTTCAGAATGTGAAATACTAATTAATTTTTCTTTTCCGATTGAAGTGGCAAAGTCTGCTGCCTGTTGAAACAGACTTTGCCAACTTATTAATGTGCCTCGAAAATGTTCAAATTTTACTCTCATTAACTACTTTGGTTTCACTTCGCTATTAATTTCCTTTGGTGGAAAAACAGTCGGTAAATATTTAACTTTTAAATACATCACAGCTTGCACATTTGGCTCGAGACTGCTTTGGTTAATTGTCAAATCAAAATCTTTACCGTCAAAACCTGCGTAATAAGCTGTTGATGCCTTCGATTTTTGCACTACTCGTTTATAACCCTGAGCTGTCCCTGATTCAAAAGCCGTATAATCCTGATAAAGCTGATCAGGTGAAAAAGTATTAAATTTTTCGGCTGCAACTCCGACAGGTTTCAGGGTAACCCCAAGAGTTGTGTAGGTCTGCTCCTTACTTTTAATAATCTTGATTGCTTCGGCCAGCATTTTTGTTTTAATACTGGAAAAATCATTGACCACAAAATCAATTTTGATTAAATCATAAATTCCTACTGCATTCGCTGAATTTGTTATTTGCCGTAATAAATTGCGATCTTTGAATCGAATTAAAATATTTTTGGCTGTTTTATAACCTTTCAATTTTTCGGTCGCTGTTTTACTGGTTGCATCATATTCGTAAAAGGGAGCCTGATTAATAAAATCGATAAAGGTTTCATTCAAACCCAGTGCCGACAATTTAGTTTTCAGGGAATCTATTTTGGAATCAACAACTTGTTCACTCAACAAACTGGTTTGTCCATCCCCTTGAACCCCAAATGAAGCGATATATTCATCGGCTTTGATGTTCATCAAAACGGTCGCCTCAAGAAAATAAATTTCCGTTACATCTTTTGTCGTTTCAATTGAAGCTAAATCACCTGTTGCTAATGTAACCTTTGTTTCGCCACCGCCATAAGTCGAAGCATTTGCACGCTCTTGCGCGAAAGAAACCAAATTGACAAAGAACAACACTACAAAAACTAAAAACGCTTTTTTCATTTTTACCTCACAAGATTTGGATTATTTACCGCGAGGAGAGTTTGCGGATTTTTGAATTTCACCAAATCTGATGCAGTAAGTCCGCTTAAAGTGGCTTTAACCAAAAAAAGCGTTTTCAATTTTCAAAATTAATAAACTATCCGTTAACCTAATCTACCTCGCTTCGGTATCATAAACCATTCGTAAATAAAGGGTAAATTGAACTACTGGTTCAATTCCAATCGGAGTTATAACTTTGTCGAAAGCCGTTAAACTGAGCGGCTGATAATAGAATGACCTTTGGTAACCGACATATCGTTCGCCAGGGTAAAAAGCTCCGTATGTTTCTGCTTCTAAACCTTTTGGACTAAGTTTGACACCGAACAAAGTTGTATATTTTTCTAACTTAGCATTTATGGTTTTACTTGCTTCTTCAAAAAGTTGAGAACGGATACTATTAAAATCACTCACGATATAGTCCACTTTAATCAAATCATAAATTGAATTGGCGGCAGCTAAGGTGACTATTTTTTCAAACAAATCGCGGCTTTTATACCGAATTGCGATTGTTTTTTTTGTTTGAAAAGCTCTCGTTTGCTCGACAGTCGTTATTGTTTGAGTAATGAAATCAATGAAAATATCATCTTCAGTAATCCCAAGTTTTGCCAACGCTTTTTTGAAATTACTAAAGGTTACATTGACCTGATCGTTGCTGTTTTCAGAAGTTGATCCGATTCGGTCAAAACCAAAAACGACCACAAATGAATCAGGCTTGACGTTCAACAACACATTCGACTCAATCATATAATAACGATGATATTGAGTATTATTTCGCAAGTCTCCTGAGCTAAAAACCGGATTTCTCAGTTGTTGATTAACATAACCTTGATTGCCGTAAATTTTGTTACCCGCCTCTTGAGCAAAAGTAGTTAAATTGACAAAGAACAACAAACAAAAGACAAAAAACGCTTTTTTCATACATTTACCTCTTAATTATTTTGGATTGTTCACCGCGGGAAGAGTTTACGGTAAGTTACACAAAAATCAGGATTTTTCCATTGTGTTTCCAAATGTGATGCACGAGACATCAATTAAGTGGCTTAACCAAGCGTTAGAATTTTCAAATTAATCCAAAGAATCCAAAATTTGGTCAACTTTTTCAGTTGTCAAATCTTCATAATAATCAAATCCGATCTGCATCATCGGGGCTGTTCCGCAGCTTCCCAAACATTCAACCAACGAAACAGTAAACCTTTCATCTTCTGTGGTTTGACCCGGATGAATGCCTAGTTTGTGGCAAATATGTTCAGTAATGCCAGGTTCACCCATGATTTTACAGGAAAGGGTTTTGCAAATTTGAATATGATGTTTGCCAACTTTTCTCAAATTGAACATCGAATAAAAGGTTGCAGTTTCCCAAACATCTGTGACCTCTAACCCTAAAAATTTTGCCAGAAAATTCACACCCGGATTATCAATGTAGCCACGTTCTCTTTGGATGACAAAAAGCAAAGGAATCAACGCAGACCGCTTTCTTTCCGGCGGATATTTGGTTAAATGCGATTCCATTTCCGCCACAACTTCGGGCGAAAACTCAGCTACTTCATCCGTAACTAAAACTTTATTCGTAAAATCTGTTGCAACTGCTGATGCCATATTTTTCAGTGAACAGTGAAAAGTGAACAGTGATAACTGATAACTGATAACTGTTTATCGATCAATTTCTCCAAGCACAATATCAAGAGAACCAATGATTGCAACCACATCAGCAACCATTTCCCCTTCTGCCATTACCGGTAAAGCAGCGAGATTAACAAAACTTGGACCACGGAAATGCACTCTTTCAGGTTTTGGACCGCCATTTGACTTCATGTAAACGCCAAGTTCACCTTTTGAGGCTTCGATGGCGTGATAAACTTCGCCCGGAGGAACATTGAAACCTTCGGCGACGATCAAGAAGTGGTGAATCAGCGAATCCATATGTTTTCGCATATCATCACGATCCGGAAGCACAACCTTTGGTGCATCTGCTTTGACTGGTCCCGGTTTCAAACGATCCAAAGCTTGACGAACAATTTTGTAAGATTCGTGCATTTCACGCATCCGAACGCGAAAACGTGCCCAAACATCGCAATCCAATTCGACCGGGATCTCAAAATCATAAGTTTCATAACCCGAATAAGGATTATGTCTGCGTAAATCAAGTTCAATTCCGCTTCCGCGCAGACAAGGTCCGGTTAATCCCCAATCAATTGCATCCTCTGGGCTGATGATCCCAATTCCCTGAGTCCGGCTTTGCCAAAGTGTATTTCCACTTACCAAGGAATTTAATTCATCTAATGCAGCAGGGAAGTCATCCAAAAATTGTTTGACGCGACGATCAAACCCCGCTGGTAAATCCATCATTAAACCGCCAATCCGGAAATAACTAGGAGTCATCCGTCCGCCTGAACAGGCTTCGATAAGATTCAAAATCTTTTCACGCTGGCGGAAACAATAAAAAAATGCGGACATTGCGCCGATGTCTAAGCAGTGCGTTCCGAGCCAAACCATATGCGAGGCAATTCTTTGTAATTCGCACATCAAAACGCGGATAACCTGGGCTCGTTCAGGGATTTCGAGCTGCAGCAATTTTTCTGCTGCCATGACATAAGCTAAATTGTTGCCAAGTGGATTGAGATAATCCATTCGGTCAGTGATGACGATACCTTGTTGATATTTTTTATACTCGAAAAGTTTTTCCATTCCTGTATGGAGATACCCGATATCAGGCACGGTTTTGACGACTAATTCACCGTCAAGGACGAGTTCGAGACGCAAAACGCCGTGTGTCGAGGGATGTTGTGGTCCCATCGAAATCGTCATTTGCGATTCAAGCGGTTGGTCAAGAATATCAACCTGACCTGTTAAATTTTCGGTAGCAACGCTCATATTTTAATGATGAGTGATAAGTAATGAGTGAATTAACCG
>DAORIL010000601.1:0-4295 GCA_035438525.1 Pyrinomonadaceae bacterium | reverse complement strand
CAATATTGTTACCAATTTTTAGTGGGTCTAAAAGTGCGGTTGTTGCCGCGTCTTGATAGGAAATACAATTTGGTGTGGTATCTACCCGACTTGTTGCACCACAACCTGCAGTATTGTTAATATACCCGATTTTTCCATCACGGAAAGACTGAAGCGGAACGGTTCTGGATGTCGTAACCTGAGATCTATCCCGGCGAATTTCAGCGTCAAAGAAGAAGAACAATTTATTCTTTCCTGAGTGAATGATAGGTCCGCCTTCGCCAAAATGCGGAAATGGCAATGGTCCGCCAATGCTGCCGCCATATTGATGTCGTCTTAAAGCAGGTCTATCTACTTTACTTCTATTATTAAAGAAACTATTAGCAGCAGTTTCTTCATTTCTATAATATTCACGCAAGTTACCATGGAAATTGTTTGTTCCACTTTGGGTGGTCAAATCAATTTGTCCACCACTACTACGACCTGATGATGAGTTAGGACCCGAAGTAGTAGCTCTAAACTCTTGCACAGAGTCGATCGGAGCATTTGCAACTGTATTGAAAGCTTGTCCGGTTGCTTGGTCGTTAGCATCAATACCATCTACTGTGATATTGCCTTGGTCTACACGAGCTCCGGCAACTGAACCTGTTCGGTTACCACCACCAGCAAAAACGTTATTTCCGACAGCTCCTGGCTGTAATCCAATTAGTGCGGCGGGGGTCCCGCGAAGTTGGATTGGAAGTTCACGCAATTGACGTTGACCAATAACATTTCCAAGGCTTGCGTCAGTTGTATTCAATGATGCATCACCCGTGGTTGATGTGACTTGAACAACTTCCGAAACTTGTCCGGCAGTCAATTGGGCATTTTGGGTTATTGTTGTAGCTACCCCGAGTTGAACATCATTGAGAACAAAGGTTTGGAAACCTTGTCCTGCAAATGTCAGTTTATATCCTGCGCCGGGAGCAATATTGTTGAACGTGTATGATCCTTGATCATTTGTTGTTGTATTTACTTCTCTGGAAGTTTTAGTATCTAAAAGTGTAACCTTGACTCCTGGTATTATGGCTCCACTGGGATCTGTAACTATTCCAGTAATACCTGACGAGGTTTGACCGATAACTAACGATGTCAAAAATAGCAGCATCAAGGCTACTATCAAACTTTTTCTCATTTTTTACTCCTTAATTTATTAGGTTCCTAAATAATTGGATTATAATTTGCAAAAATTAAGCTAATAAATTTAGCATTACTTAATCCAACTTTAATCCAAGAAAGCTAAACTCAAACTAATTGAATAAGAGCTATCAATAAAACTAACTTTAATGAAAATTAGCAAAAGTTATGCCATAAGATTATGCGAGCAGTTTTTATAAAAAATACAAATAATTATCTTGTAAAATTATTGAACAAAAGTATGACAATAGGTTGTTTTTGAATGCTAAAGTTCTTTCTTGAAATAGTTGTAAATATAGGTTTTAGCTTTGCTAAAACAACTTCTTTTAAATAATGTAAAAAATGTAATTATCCGAAATCTTAGATAAAATCTAGGATTTTGGATATATGTGTAAGATTCAAAACTTGTCTTAGATAAGTTAAGTTAGTCTAATAGACATTCAAGAATTTGGATACTTTACATTTTTGTGAACAATCGATATGAAAAAGAGTGACTACTATAATGAGCCATTAAAATTAAATTTGATCAAGGAATGTTCAGAACCAATTATGCAATTTATCAGGACTTACTTAAATAATTTATTAGAGTGTTCAAGGACTCTTTAGGTTTTATTAGCTCGATTAATAATTTCCGCAAAAGCCTTTGAGTTGTTTTCTTATTGTGTTTGCAAAGTAACTTTGTAAAATCCGAATTTTTGTGTGGAATCTTCTGACTATTCAAAATTATCTATTAACCCCGAATAATAATAACCCCAAATCTCATAACCGTCTTTAATTGTTTTGCAAGCAACATAATTTCACAAATGAAAGCGCAGCTAAATATTGCGAAAAAATTCACAATAGCCACTAAATTTCCGCAGTTTAATTCTTCTATAACTTTTTAGAATTTAGCTCAAAAGCCCTAATTTACTGGGGAAGATGACATTTAAAAAGCTGGCACATACTTTGCGTTTTATTCGGATAGATGGACTGGCGTTTAGATAATAAAGTTGAAAATTCGGCTTTCTGAACATTTTGAAAATTTGGGTTAGTTATATGTATCGAAAATATTTTTTTGCCTCGTTATTAGTTTTTGCATTGGTTTTTAATTCGATTGGTCAGCTCAGTTCAAGCAATGCAGCTTCTGAATTTGTAGCTCAAAAAAGAAGCGCAACGCCAATTGAGGTGGAAAAACTATTTTCAGAATTGCCAAGGCTCAAAAACTCTGAACTTCAAGAGGGTATGGATGCCGCTACCAAAAACTTTCTCAGCGGGTTAAAAGGAACTCAACTTGAAGTTGCGAAGAGTGTTATTGAAACCGTCAATAAAGCAGGCGGAAAAGTGGTTGCCGTTGGTTCCTGGGTGAGCGGGAAAAATTATCTCGATCCGCTTTTAGACGGAACTTCAGATCATGATTTACGGGTAGTTTTGAAGGCAGTGAATCGCTTTCAATTGCTAAATACAAACAATTAAGACGGGAAATTATTAATCAGATAACCCAGCGATTCGGCGGAGATGCTCCAAAAGTTCTGCGAAGCATAAATCTCTATCCGCCGGAAATTATCCTCGAAGGCATTGACAATGCTGAAAAAGCCTTACAGAAATTGCAAGACTTGGGAATTAATCCAAATTTAGGCGATGCCATGACCGAAGGGTTATGGGGCAAAGGGGCAAAAGCTTTCCGTGATGCGTATGAGGCAAAATCCGGACGCGTGATCTGGAAAGAAGGTAATATGATTCGCTCCGGGATTGCCGATTTACTGCCCGGATTTGGCGAAACTGCTGGAATTTATACAATTGAAGGTTCAGCCAATACTGCCAATCAATTTGTCGAGAAAATTAACGATGCTCTCAAAGCAGGCGATGCGAAAACTGTCCAGAAAAATCTGAAAAGATTGCGGGACGCGATCAAAAAAGGTCGTGATTTAGGCAGATTCGGTCAACCAAGCTATCTCGACGATTTAGTAAATACTCTGGATCAATGCTGCAAAATTACGATTATTGAAGACGGAAAAGAAATTATCAAAACCGATTTTGAGAAACTCGCCATAGAAATAAATAAACCCGGATTTCGTCAAAGTCTGGCTGAAGGACTGCAGCGAGCCAAATTTGAAGCCGAAATATTACTCCGTTGGGTTGCCGAATCAAATCCTGAAAACCTCAAAATTCTTCGTGAATTATTACAAGTCGGTTCGGGAAAATGGACACGAGTCAAAGAAGCATTTTTGCATTATGCGGGGAGAGTTGCGGAAATCGGCGGAAAAGTGCGCTGGGATTTGGCTCTCAAAGGATTTTTTGCCGTTCTAACTGCTTATCAGGTTTATGATTATGCCAAAAAAATAACTCAGGCAGATTTAGAAGGACTTTTGCAGAACGCTTTGCTGGATGCGACCTTACTTGTTTCGGCAAAATTTGTGATTGGTTTTGTGCCTTTGATCTTAAAGGCAATTATGGATGATGCGGTTGATTACGGCTACGCTCTGATTACGAGTCAGCAGGATTGTCAGGATTTGATCGCCGGAATTTATGAAGTAAAGGGGCGCGAATCTTTAGATGTCAATCAGCGTGCCGAGCGCAGTGTTGACCAGCTCGCCACTGAATACACCGAAGATGAAAAAGTCCTTGCCGTAGTTGCCTTACACGCTCATAATGCGGCTTCCCGGGACGGCAAAGCAGACCCGAAAGCCGAAAAAATTCTTTATGACCGGTGCAGTGAAGAAATTGTCAATCGGTGGCGGATGCGCCGGATCAAACTTATCAGTGATGCGATCGATATTTTGAAAAAAGTCGAAATAGATTTTAATTCGAGTAATTTAATCGGCTCGGCTAAACCCGAAGAATTTTGGCTTTTGCCGGAACAAGAAGGAGCAGTTGAGGTTAAAACCACTTTTGAAGGGGAAGCTCAGAGAATTCAACAAAATCTGGCTGAATTTGAAAAGCGGATCAAATTACTCGGCGGCAAAGAAAAATTAGTTGCAGTTGAAATAACCCACCGTTATCGCTGGATGCCTTTTAATTTGACTGATGAGGTTTCGTCTTCTCCTGCACAGCCGATTTTTGAAACAGAAAAAGCGAGCAGACAATTTAAGTTCACCAGCGACCTGATAGAAAATTTACGGCTCGAATATGAATTGGTAATTGATGTTAAAACTATTGCTGAT
>DAORIL010000600.1:0-4303 GCA_035438525.1 Pyrinomonadaceae bacterium | reverse complement strand
CTGATTCGCTCAAGTAGATAGAAGCCATCGATGCCGACCGTCTGAGCCAGTTCGACTCTGGCTTTCTCACTGCGTGGCAAACGTGTGTCCTCGATCCTCACCGCGTAACGAGTGAACCATTCAGAAGGCACTATTGCGCTGAGCCAAATCGGCATCACTTGTGATAAGTCATTCAAGACGGCGCGCATCGTCTCCATCACCAACTCCAGCCGATTCATCACCCGAATCGCAGCCAAGACATGTGTTGAATCCGTTCGCTGCTTGCCGCGTTCTTTGAGAAGTTGCTTTTCGCGCAGCAGGTCAAGCACCCGGTCAAGCAATAACTCTTGTCGTCCGCTTTCAATGAGCCGGTCGCGGAAATGACTTAAAAAAATTGAATGATCAAAGCCTGAATCGGTTAAATCTAAACTTAAAACATACTTCCAATCAATCCGGGAACGCACCGCTTCAGCCGCCTGCCGATCCGACAAGTTCTCCAAAAACTGCATGACCGTGATCAAAGCCAATCGCCATGGGGCAAAAGCCGGCTGACCCCGGCGCGGATAAAGCTCGGTAAAATCGACATCTTCGAACAGAGTGCCCAGATTGTCGCGCATCGACAGATACAGATTGCCTTTCGGAAAAGCGGCTCGAGCGACTCGTGCAGTTTGTTTCGGGACAGGTTCGATGGCAGACGGTTTCAAAGACATATTAAACACCTCTTAAATTCATAAAATGGTGCTATTATATACGCCAAATTGAAATTTCCGTCGAATTCGACAACAGTATCCGACCCTTTTTGAGATACGAAATTAACTTTTATTAAGGTTTTTCCGGATAAATAAAAGTTTTGCAAACTAGACACACATCATTGTCCCAAGATTGCAAGCTCCGGGCAAACAGTTAGAGCAATTCAAAGTGCAAGGACATCCCGTTGGAATTCCTCCAGGTATGGACCCCGAGCAGCCGGGAGGAATTGCCGGACAAGCTGTCGAGCTTTGAGCATTAATCGATGTCGGGGCAACAATAGAACTGATCAAAGGTAACACTAATGTTGGCAGAGCATATTTAAACAAAACTTTACGGCGTGATAGCTTTTCAAACTCACTTGGGCGTTTTACCTCTCCAATCAATAGTTTATTTTTCTCTAAATCCGCAATGGCCAACCAAACAAAATCTTCATCAAGTTTGATATTCATTTGTTTGCCGATCATTTCAGCAACCTCTTGGACTGTAGTAAGACCATCACATTTTTTCCAAATTTCGGCGGAAACAGAATTAAGGCAATAGGCTTTATTATTTTTCAAATCGTAAATTAAAACTTCCTGGTCAAGCTCCTGGACCACCAGATCGTTCATTCTCATTCGTGGTAGATTCGTCATAGATAATCACTCAATTGATAATTTTTGATAAAATTCTCTTTTTATTATTTTGCTTCACGACGAAATCCTGTTAACAGGCAATCAGTTGAACAGTTAGTTTCATCTGTCGGGGATTCCTTAATTGGTAAACTGAACTTTAATTGAGTTAAGCGCGAAAAGTCCTGAAATAAGTCGGATATTTTTCGGATAAATTTCGGATAGGGATAAATTAAAGTAAATAAATAGTTTTATTGATCATCCTGTCAATCTAACCCGTTATTTTTGAAAAGTTATAAGTTCACAATTGCAATACACGAAACGAATAAAATAGGCTAAAATCTGTGTCATTAAGAACCCTTTTTGATATAAAACAAAGTAGTTTGATAACTCGGTTAAATTTCCGCTTTTATCTGACAAATCAACTAGAAATTATTGAAATTTAATTCTTTACATATTCCGTGTAAAATTTTAGGTAGGCTGGTGAATCGGTTCAACTTGTTTTCGCCACTTCAATTGAAGCTCGAATCCCCAATATTTTAAGCCAGGGAGATAAATGATGAAATGTATAGCTTGTGGAAGTTCTGCCTTGGTCGAAGGCACACTGCTGGATGCTAACAGCACCGGTGATATTTCTTTCAAAATTGGAGAGACTCCCTTTATTAAGCGACTCTTCGGCATAGCGGATAATCGCCCAGTTCGTGCCTACGGATGTGTCCATTGTCACCACTTGCAGCTTGCCGTCGACTTTAGCGAAACCGATTTAGAGCGTTATCAGAAGTTCGAGGGGGAGCAACCGGGTGTGCTTGAGAGGATAAACTCTGAACAGTAGGAATCGGAGGGATGCAATCAGCCTGCAAGGGGCGCCTCCAACAAGTCATTGGCCGTGAGGGCGAAACAGCGACTTTCTTAATATCTCAAAATGGCTCCTTTTCGGGACTGGTAAAAAAGCGTCTCATAATTATCGTTTATGGGACATTCTAAGCTGTTAAGTAACTGTTGTTTAAGCCCTTCTTGAAATTTAGCCTTTTTTTCAAATCTGTCTCATTATCCGTCTCATAACTAAAATCCCAAAAACGTATGCCTTTTGAGACACTTTTTAATTCAATTTAAACAATCTTTCCGAAACTCAGGATTCACAACGTCGGATTATTGTGTAGCGTATTTTAGGCGGAAATTTAACTGTTATAATTGAAATTCCAAATTTCTATTTATGAAAATCAAAAATCTTCTGGTTAATGGTTCGGCCATGACTCGAAAGATTGAATGAAAAAATAGGGTAAATTTGAGAAAATAGAAATATTTGGTGTGAATTTAGGTAGGAAGCAAAAAAAGCAAGCCATTTCAGCTTGCTTTCATTTTATCTAACTTCTATAAATAAAGCAGATAAGGTAATACACCCGGCAGGATTCGAACCTGCGACCCTCTGGTTCGAAGCCAGAATTTTAACTTCTATGATTGCACTGAGTTGCGCTGAAACTTAGGAAAATCTATAAATGTTGCACTCAGTTGCACTCAACCTCTGACGGAACATTGATACCAAGATTGATACCTGCTATTTTATTGGCACCATGGCAAAGAAAACTTCCCGCGAAGAAAATTACGGAAAATATATTTTTCGTCGAAAACGTGGCGACCGGACCCAGATTTTTGCCCGCGTCGGATACTATGATGAGAACGGCATCTGGAAATATAAATACGAATTAGCGACCGACGAAGATGATGCAAAAATCAAAGCCGCCAAGATCATCCAAACTTACAAGAAAAAAGGAACGGCATATATTGACGGCACGAACATGACCTTTGAAGAGCTTGCCGATTGGTATAAGGAAAAATACGCAGTTCCCCCAACTTACGAAAACGGACAGAAAAGCGGCGGGATGAGAACCTGGGAAAACTGCCGTTATCAATTAGCCAACCTCAAAAATTATTTTGCTAAAAAAAGGATCAGTAAAATTGACGAAGAAATGCTTCAGCAATTTAAGAATCGTCGAAAAAATATTGATAAAATTAAAGCGGCAAGTATCAATCGCGATCTGGAATTGCTCCGGGCAATGTTCAATAAAGCCGTCGCTAAAAATTGGCTCGAAGAAAACCCTTTTTCCCGCTCTGAAAATCTGATCAGAAAATCTTTAGAAACGCGGCGCAATAATACGACTTCCTTAAATGAAGAGCGGCTTGTTTTAGATTTCACCAAACGCAGCGAAAACAAATATCTTTATCCGCTGATCCTGGCATTGCGTGACACTGGGGCGCGTCCGTCGGAATTATATCCGTTTAACGCTTTCGGGCAAGATTTGGATGAATTAGCCAAGAAAATCAAATATTGGCTTGAGGTTGAAGTTAAATCAGAATCAAAGGAAGAAATTTATTTGCCTCTTTGCTGGTTCCAATTGTTTAAAGTCCAATTCCAGGTCGTTCCATTAATTTCCCTGAAATCCGATCAGGTTGAATATCGTTTTGCGACGATGACAACCCGGCTTAAAGATGCCTTTCTTGATTTGTGGGAAACAACGGATAAAAATGTGGTTTCATTAGTCTTTCCTTTCAAAACCATCAAAAAAGAATGGCAAAAGGTTCGTGATCATTTAGCCCTACATCAGACGTTTTCCCAACTTCAAACAATTGACGATGAAAATAAGGATAAGTTTTTGCGCGAGGCTTTCGGCAAAAAATCGGCGGAATTATTGCCGTTCGTTTCAGAGGATATTGAAACGCTCATCAACAAAACTAAGGAACTGAAGATTGATTTAATTTTAGAAAATATTAAAATCGCTGATTTGCGAATGCGTGACTGGCGCAGGATATATGCTTCCAACGCTCAGGCTGCCGGAATGGAAAACACGCTTACACAGCGATTAATGGGGCATAAATTACTGCAAACGACTTATCATTACACCGAGGCGGATTTGCAAATTGCTGTTGATGCCGCCCGCCGGATGGACGAAATCAACCTGGAAAATGAA
>DAORIL010000599.1:0-4304 GCA_035438525.1 Pyrinomonadaceae bacterium | reverse complement strand
ATTTCATGGCCAAATAGGTCGAACCCCAAATTAAATAAACTGCCGCAAATGCTGCAATCATTATAATTGTTTTACCTGGTGCGTTAGATTTTGTAATTGCCTGATTTTGCATAATTCCTGCCCCTTTTTCGCTCTATAAAATTTTACTTTTTCTTTTCTTCCGATATTTTAATGGGTAAAGCCGTTGTTTCTTTGATCGTCTGTAAAACGATAGTTGTTTTGGTCGAAGCAACATTCGGCACATTTTTTAGTCGTTCGCGCAAAAGTCTCGAAAGATGTTCAGTGTCTTTGACCCGAACTTTCAAAAAATATGAATCCTCACCCGCTACATCGTGAACCTCTAAAACTTCGGGGATTTCTGCCAAAAATTTATCTGTTTCGGCGCAACAGTCGTGGGTGCGAACCGCCACAAAAGCCGTTAATCCGTATTCAACCTGCTTAGGATCTATTTTGGTTTCAAAAGCCTTAATTACTCCGCGTTCTTCCAATTTTCTGATGCGCTCTAAAACTGCCGATGGAGCCAGCCCAACCTGACGGGCAATCTCAGCATTGGAAATTCGCGCATCTGTTTGAAGAATATTCAGTATTTGTTTGTCAATGTCGTCAATCATTCTGTTTTTATCTCGATTCACAGAATAATATACGGTAAATGGGTTGTCAAGCAAAATTTTCAACGGCAAAGCTAGGTAATGTGGAAAACCACAGTCTAGGAGCGAGGCTTTAACTCTAAAACTTTAATTGCTTTGCATATAGGATTATTGCGAGGTTATTGATATGAAAATAAAAGTCTATTTATTTCGATTGATTGCGGGTGTTGTCACACTGACTTTAGGAATTGGCATTTATTTTATCTGGCAAGCTTTGATTACTGTCAATCCGATAGTCAAAGTCACTCCGGTTATAGAGTCGTCGCAGACAGTTTCTGAAATTAAGCAATCGGAAAATGAAGCGGTTGAAAATACCGAAGATGAATTTTATCCTGATGGTGAATACTATTTGATAACGGATTCTCTCGAAAATTTTGAAGACTTAGACAATCTGCAAATTGAAGCTCACGAATATATTACTAAAAAAGACGGGACATCAGATTGGAAACCGATTCCGCCAAAAGGATATTTTTTAAGAAAATCAAAGTTTAAATTTACCAGAATCGCCATTGCTAATAGAGAAATCTCCTTTGAAACTCAAAAGATTAAAGGCATCAGTTACAAATTTACAGGATATTATCCCAAGAATCTTTCCTTCAATGACGGGGAAGATTTTGTTGCTATCCAAGGTGTTTTGAGTAAATACAAAGATGGGAAAAAGATTTCCGAAATGGAAGTGAAATTTAGAGAAATAGACGGTTGTTAAAAGATTAAATCATTGAAATAAATATCCACGAAGTTTCACGAAGGGAACACGAAGTTTTTTTGCTGATTGGATAAGTAATTTTCAATTCCAAAAGAAAAATTGATTTTCTTCGTGAAAAATTCGTGTCCCTTCGTGGATTATTTCATATTTCAAATAATTTCTATTTTAGAATCCACTCAGTCACACCGATTTTTTGCAAAATTTGCTGCGCTTCCTCTTCGTTGGCGAGACGTGGTGTGCCGGCATTTTCGATGACGACAGGCAGTAATTCAATTTGCTCAATTTTGGTTTGTGATGCAGTAGATTTTTGGTTAAGTAAACTGATTTTGAGCGTTAAGCCTTCCATCGTATTACGGCTAAAAGTTTGATCAAAAATAAAATTCCCGAGCGAATAGAAAATATATTTGCCATTATATTTTTCAATGGTTTGAGTCCAATGCGGATGCCCGCCAATCACAATATCTGCTCCAAAATCAATTGCTGAACGGGCAAAATTAATCTGTAAAGCGTTTGGATTTCGGGTATATTCTTCTCCGGCGTGCATCGTGGCAACGATAAAATCCACCTTTTTCACTTTCAAAAATTTGATCGCTTTTTTGAGTCTTTCCGTGTCTTCGATTCGTGCAATATAATTGTTACGTTCTGCGCCGTAATCATTAAATGAAGAATATGATGCGCCGACAAAGCCGATTCTAACTCCTTTGACCACAATGATTTTCGGTTGCCACGCTTCTTCTAAATTTTCGCCCGCACCGAGAAAACTAACTTTATCTTCTTTCAAAAAATTTCGTGTCTGAAGCAATCCTTCTAATTTCTGGTCGAGAGCGTGATTGTTGGCAAAATTGAGGATTTTGAAATTATAAGCCTTTAAACCGGCAATGTGACGAGTGTCCGTATTAAAAACCAAACCTTTTCCCAAAACATTATTTTTGCCCGAAATCGGCGATTCGAGATTCCCAAAATTAAAATCGGTTGAGCGAAAAATATTTGCCATTTTTCCAAACGGTGTCAGCGCATCACCAGACCTTTCAATCGAACTTGCCACGCCGCGCGACAACATAATGTCACCAACCGCCAGAAAACTGATACGGCTCTCGGTAACTTTTTGCAGATTTTTCGCTTGATTTACCTCAGGTGGTTGTTGCCAAAACAAAGTCAAAACAACAAACCCGCCAAAAATAATCAGATAGGTAATCAGGCGAAATCTAATCCGTTTGATAAAGTGATTCTTGGAAAACACAGAAATTTCGAACTAAAACTGACTGAATTTTTGTATGACTGTTTTATACTGCAATTAGAAGCGCAAAGTCAACAATGTTAGAATAATTTGAGGGAAACAGAGATGAAAGGAGATACACAAATAATCAGTTGTCAAAATTGCGGTGCAAAAAATCGGGTTGTGCTTGACTCTTCGCAAAAAGCAGTTTGCGGAAAATGCAAAACTCCTCTTTCGATTTCATCCGCGCCGCTAACGATTACTGACAGCAATTTTGCAAATGAAGTTGAAAATTCACAAATTCCGGTCTTGCTTGATTTTTGGGCAACTTGGTGTCCGCCTTGCAAAATGATTGCGCCGATAATTGACGTTTTGGCAAAAGAATTATCGGGAAAAGTAAAAATCGGCAAATTAGATGTAGATAAAAATCCGAGAATTGCGTCGCGTTTTCGCGTGCAGAGTATTCCGACTTTAATTATTTTCAAAAATGGGGAAGAAGTTGACCGAATCGTCGGCGCACAATCAAAAGAAGCAATGTTGCAACGGCTGCAACAATTTATGTAATCAAATTTATGAAAATAGCTTTAATCGGCTACGGTGTGATGGGAAAAATCATCGAAACCTTAGCCCAGGATGACAATCACGAAATCATTGAAATAATTGATGAAAGAGATGCACAAATTTCGGCAACTGAGCTGGCAGACAAATTAAAAGGTGCAGATGTCGCAATTGATTTTTCGATTGCCGAAGCTGTCCGCCGAAATGTCGAGGCATGTCTGCTGGCAAAAATCCCTTTGGTCGAAGGCACAACTGGCTGGAATAGCGATCTGGAAAATATCAAAAAAATAGTTATAGAGTCAGAAGGAGCGTTCATTTTCGGAGCAAATTTTTCAGTTGGTGTAAATATTTTTTATCGAATTGTTTCTCAGGCTTCCGAACTTTTTGCCAAATTTACTGATTACGAACCTTATATTGAAGAACAACATCATTCACGCAAAAAGGATGCACCGAGCGGAACAGCACTCAAATTAAAAGCTTTAGTCGAGGAAAAAGTAAATCGTGAATTCTCAGTTAGCTCTACCCGCGCCGGAAATATTCCAGGCACACATATTGTCGGATTTGATGGTTTAGCTGACCAAATTTCTCTGACGCATATCGCTCGCACCCGCGAAGGTTTTGCTTCCGGCGCAATCGTCGCCGCCAAATGGATTGTCGCGAGAAAGGGTTTTTGGGAATTTACTCAAATGATGGATGAGGTTTTAAAGTAAAAAGTAAAAAGGTAAAAGGCAAAAATAAGAAGTCGAGCAGTAGTGTTTAATGATTTTAATTCAAACGTAGGCTATAATTTAGCTAATTTTTTACTTTTTACTTTATGCGAATTCTGCAAATTAGTTCGGCGAAAAATTTTGGTGGCGGCGAAAAGCATTTTGTTGACTTATGTCGCGGATTGCAGAATCGTGGACATGAAGTTTTTGTGGTGCTTCGTCCAACCAGCGAATGGAAAGAGAGGCTCAATTTTTTACCGCCCGAAAATATTTTTTATGTATCGATCCGTAATTCTTTTGGAATTTTCAGCTCGCAACAAATTGCAAAAATTATCAACAAAAACAAAATCGAAATCGTTCACGCACATCTGGCCCGCGATTATTTCCCGACAAGTTTAGCCTGTCGGTTGGCTAAATCTCCAAAATTTGTTTTAACCCGTCATGTTCTATTTCCACTTAAAGTGTTTAAT
>DAORIL010000598.1:0-4309 GCA_035438525.1 Pyrinomonadaceae bacterium | reverse complement strand
GTATGATTTGCCCGATATTCTTTGCGAAAAAGTGCTTCAGCGATTTTATGAAGTTCCTGATAAACGATTGGCAAAAGTTTATCTAACGCTTCGGCATCGCCTTTTTGCAAAAGTTCAGTAATTTCTCCGGCGTTTTCCATGCTTTTTATTCAAAAATATCAGCATTTTACAGAGATTTCCTGTTTTTGTCGAAAATATTTTTAATGAGCGTGAGCCTTTTTGCTTTCTAAATTTGCATCTTTAGACAGAGTCAAAAATTTTGATGATGAAAATGCGAGGAGCAATGATGAAAAATTTAAAGAAAATAAGCGCATTGATTTTATTTACGTCTCTGATTTTACTGACGATAGAGGCATTAAACGCCAAGGCTCAAACGCCAAAATTCAAGGTCGGAGACCACATCGAATTTACCGGCTCCAGAGCTTGTATTGGTGACCGACCAGGAGATCAACAGGTGGGAACTATTACGGAAGTTGTTCCCGGAATCGGAGGGCGTTATGTGATTCAACCTGACACTAAAAAAGATGAATACCGAAAATCTCCGATAAGTATTCCGATTTATTATGACGAATGTGGGATGCGGTTGGCAGCGAACAATCAAAACAATCCGGCGAACGGTGGCAATACCACTAACCAAGATAATCAACAGACTAAGAAAAATGATAATGCTGCGGGCGAAGGCGGTGCAAAATTTAAAGAAGGCGACCGTATTGAATTCTCTCAAAACGCTGCTTGTCTCGGTGAACAATATTCCATTCCAACTAAGGGAACGATTATTCAAGTAAATCCCGGTATTGCAAATAATTATGTGATCCTCGCTGATCCATTGCCGGGGCAAGCCCCGAAACAAATGTCAATCCCGCTGTCACGTCAGGATTGTGCAATGCGTGCGTTAGGCGGGGCGGCACCAAAATTTCAGACCGATAAACTTCTGGTTGATGAAAACAACACGGTTTTAGCTGACCGTGAACTGCTTGATTGCGACAATCTCAAACACACGGGTAGAAACGGTTCGCCTCCGCCGGTTGATCTGGTCAAAAAACTAATACGTTGTTTGTATGAACAACCTTCGCCTAATGGTCAGGATGGGGCGACAAGAATGGACATCCTTGATTTAACTATCGGCGCACCACATCGTTGGAATCGCAATGAAGATATGGGACAGGGCAATGCTTCGACACTCGTTTACCCTGTTCACGTTAAATGGAATCAGAAAACCTTTTATCGTTCGCGCAATGTAGAAACGACGGGTGCGGAAATGATGTTCACTTGCTTTGCCGACACGACAAATTTGTGGCAATGCGGCGGAGCAACCGGACCGCACAAAGACGGCAAAACTCAGGAAATTATGGTCAAGAAATAGATTTTGAGCAAATTTAACTTGTCAGGAGAAAGAGTTATTATGAAAAATTGTCAGAGATGCGGAGCATTCGTTGATTTAACTCAATTATTTTGCAGTAATTGCGGTTTTCAAACGAATAATCAGCCGCAAGCCTTTAATCCTCCGTCGGTTGTCAGTCAGCCACCAGTTTATAACTCACCTCCAATGGTCAATAATCAGCCCCAAGGCTTTAATCAACCGCAAATGCCCTATAACCAACCGCAGAACTTTAACCAGCTGCAGTTTCCTAATAATCAGGCGGGTTACGGAAATCAGCCGCCCAACAATTATCAAAATATGGGTTATTCACAACCAAGCTCAACCGGGAGTGCTATTACACCTCTGCGGCTTATCTTAGCAATTCTTGGGATTATTATTGGTTTAGCTTCGATTTGCAGTGGGTTGGCGGCGATTGGCGGAAGTCATCGTTGACAGATAATCCGAAAAGATCAATTAAGTGAATAAAAATGTGAGGCAAAATAAATAATGATAGGTTTAATGATTTTTTTTGTAACTATTTTGATTATAGGCGGGTTCACCGCAATAATGATTACAATTTCCAAAGCAGCACAATCCGACCGAGCCGCAAAACTTAAAATGCTGGCTCAACAATGGGGATTTTATTTTACCGAAAACCCGGTTGTGCCCGATTTCCTTTGCAATACCCGGTTTGCTCAATCGGGGATAGGAATTGGTTGTAAAATGCACAATTTAATTCAGGGTAACGTCAATGGCACGCCAATCTTTATTTTTGATTGGGGCTATAACTCGAATTACGGCGGACGAGTTAGTTCGACACATAGACAAACGGTGGTTTGTATTCCGATGGGATCAAATCAGCCTTTCAGTTTTTTTCAAGATAATCAAATAGTTGCGCCTGAAAATATTCAAATGTTTATCAACCAAGCCTTGAACGCTTATAACTATCAACTATCCGGGAGCTATCAGCAAATCAGATAACCAATTTATCAGAGGAGATTTAAAGATGAAACAATGTCCAAAATGTTCGGCTACCTATAATAACGAAAACGCTTTTTGTCTCAATGATGGCATCGCACTCGTCTCTCAGTCAGAAGAATATATTCCGCCGACTGTTGTCCAATTTTCACCGGGACAGCCAAATACCCCTTCGCCGCCGGCATTTTCCAATGTGCCGCAGCAAATCTATCAACCGCAGCAATTTAATCAGCAACAGCAGTCATATCAACAACCGCAATTTAATCAGCCGCAGAATTTTGTTCAACCGATGCCGCCGTCAGGTAGAAAAATGAATGCAGGACGGCTGATCGTCTTGGGAATTTTGCTTCTTTTGGGTTTTAGTTCTATCGTGGGCGGTTTAATAACATTTTTGACAGTTTCGTCTCGTTCATCTTTATCCAATACTGCTTCAAATCCAAATTCCACTCGCTCATCAAATCCGACAAGTTACAGTCAAGACACAGGGCAGGGAGAAAAGGTTGGGTTCAAGATTGTTTCTATTGAAGATGCTACATCTCGGCATTTTTTCCCAAATGCCAACAAAACAAGTGCGGTAACTTATGATGACGGAACAAATCGGCTTGTCTCTTTTTTATCTGTCTATAATTCTCCGGCAGATGCGGCGAGTGCCTTTCAAAAACACCTTGAAGACGTGCAAAAGGATGGATATATAATTACTTCTAAAGAAGCAACTTATGCTTATTACAACAAAGGCACGGCGTATGTGGTTTGCCTCTATGTAGAAAATAAACTCTATGAATATAACGCCCGTAATCAACAAACCTTATATAAATTTGCCAAGTAGAAAATTAAAATTTGAGATTAAAAAATATGTCATTAACCAGAGAACAAGTAGAAAAAATCATTCGGATTGTTTCAATTGATTCCGTGTGCAGAAAACGAATCGGCACGGCTTATCAAATTATTCCGGCTTCATTTTCTTTAAGCGGACAGTGGCGCAATACAAAAAACTCAATCGGAGATACTTTTCAAGAAGATTATTCACAAAAAACACAAGACGAAATGTGCATCGGAATTTCTACGGCTGTGACGGCTGCGGTTATGACTGCCTGGCACAAAAAAGAACTTCCGTGGCTGGTCAAGGTCGGCGATCAGCGAAATGATCCCGAATGGTTCGGACATTATGCGCCGAAACTGACGATGAGCAATGGCGGCGAATATATTTTGGATTGGTGGATGACGCTCGAAATTTTTAATCCGATTGTCTGGCGTTTTTCAGACTGGCGGCAATATCCTTCGCCGGTTGTGCTGACTCGCGGTGTGCAATTTGCTTCGTTTCAGGGTTTTAACTAGAAAGATAAAAACGATTTCGGACACACTCATTAAATAGTTCATTAAGTTAAGTTTTGAATTTTGCGGAATTTCAAGCAAAATATTAGAGAATGACGGAACCAATTCTCGATAATTTTCTCAAAGGCTTGCCCGATGCGCCCGGAGCAGAGCGTTTTTTTAGCCAATTTAAAGAGCGTAACTCATTTCAAGCCAATAAGTTATTGAAAAACGCAGGTTTGTTGTCCGATGTGTTGACGCTTACCTCATTTAGCCCGTTGTTTGCAACGACACTTTTACAAAATCCTGATTATATTTTGTGGCTTGGGCGCAAGCGAAAAGACTCGCAAGTTCGTGATAAAGAAGAACTTCTTGAATCTTTAGCGCGATTTTCGATGACCAATTCGCAACTTGAGACTCAAGAATTACTGGCAAGATTCCGTCGCCGCGAGCTTTTGCGGATCTATTTGCGCGACATTCGCCGTCTGGGAACTATTGCCGAAGTTACCGAAGAAATTTCGCATTTGGCGGACGCAATTTTGGAATATGCTCTGCGGTTGGCGCGTCAGGAACTTGATAACCGTTTCGGCAATCCATTGGAATCAGACGAAAAAGGGCGTTCAAAACCTGCCAAATTTTGTGTGGTTGCGCTCGGCAAAC
>DAORIL010000597.1:0-4313 GCA_035438525.1 Pyrinomonadaceae bacterium | reverse complement strand
GACTCTCGAATAAATTCTGTTTGCTTCAACATATGTCCAGTCGCCAACCCACCAAGGACCACGCCGATAGTGCGAAGGACCTTCATTCCAAAACTGATGGAGAATATTAACGTGACTATTATCAAATGTGGGTTCATAAGTTCGGTTAAAAAAATCTCCCGTTCCGTCCACACCACCGAAAATCAATCTTTTGTTTGTTGCCATTGAAGCCTCCTTTTAAATTTGGCAATTTCGCCAATTTACATCTGTTCAGACGTGTTGCTTATTAAAAAAGTCGAACTATTTTGCACATTTTGTTGAAAAAATATTTTTTGTAAACTATTGTGCAAAAAAGGATTATTCATTACGTCCTGATTGGTTTGGTTAAACTCTAATTAGTCAAAAGAATTTTAAATGCCACAGTCGATTCCCGATAAATTGGAACTTGGGTTAGCTGTATTTATGACAATCTGTTAAAAAACTGTGGCATTAGGGGAGTTCAGTCGAAAAACTACAAAGCTTTTGCGTTTAACTTGCTAAACTTCCCAAACTAATTTCTATCTTTCTTATTGTGTTTTGTCCGAAAGATATTGCGGCTTGATTTGTTTTCTTTATGCTGCAATCTGGCTCTTTCTTTCCAGGTTACTTTACCGTCAGATTTTGCTTTGGCTTCATAACGCTTGGCTGATTTTGTGCTGTGATGAATGCTCTTAGCTTCACGTTTGGTAATTTCACCTGATTTTGCACCGGTTTTGATACGGTGTTTTTGATTTTTTTGCCGTCTGTCAGCGTGCGGCGTCGTTTGTCCAGAGACAATGACAGCGAAATTAACTAAAAGCCCTGTAATAATTAAAGTTAAAAGTAATTCTTTCATTTATTTTATCTCCGTTATTTTTGGGATTTTTTACTTTTTAATTTCGACGGTCATATTTGATACCTTTCTCAACTTCATCAATCGCTTCTTTAACCAAATCAATTGCTTTGTTGCGATGTCCCCCCTTGTCAGCGGTTGCTTTTTTTAGATTGTCTAAAGCCTGCTCAAGGTCTGTTTTAGCTTTTTCCATATATGGTTAGTCAGATGAGTTTGTTCCGAAATCTGAAAAAATCTCTTCGGCAGCAAAATTTTCGTTTCCATTTCGACGGTCATATTTGATTCCTTTGTTAACTTCATCTAATGCCTGAGTTACCAAACTTTTTGCCTTGTTGCGATGTCCGCCCTTATCAGCAGTTGCTTTATTTAAGTCATTTTTTGCCTGATTCAAATTTACTCTGGCTGATTCCATAAAAGGTTGATCAATTGACATTGCCAATAGATTTACGGCAAAAACAAAACTAAGTGCCAAAACTAAAACACTTTTTAATTTTTTCATTTAATTATTTCTCCTGTTTTTTTATTTTTCGTTTACGGTTTGTCCAATTTTCAAATTCAGGGTCGTGTGTCACGCCTTTTTTGATCTTGGATTTAGATCTTTTTGTTCGATAACTTACTTCTTGGTTAGCATATTTTTTGTGGGAAGATTTTCTCCTCCGTTTGCCGAAAAGCGCATCGGCTTCGTCAAAAAATGGTTTGACTTTGCGTTTGTTAGTTGATTTTCTTTGATTTGAGATTTTTGGTTTCTCTTGCTTTTTGCGAAATGTTACTAATACTTCGTCATCAGCTTCGGGTAAATTGTAATTTTTTTTCTTTCGCTGATTTTGTCCAAAAGCGTCGGTAACAAACAAAGCAAGAGCAATTATTACGATTGCTATTAAATTTCTTTTCAACATTCTTCTTTGCTCCACTTTGTTTTTGGTATAAAATCAAGCCACGAGCTTGGTTGTAGCGAATGACGCTAAAGTTAAAACGAATTGCAATAAAAAGTCCTCAAGATTCGCTCAAAAAGTTCTCAAAGAGTTCTCAAAGAATCTATGGGCAATGATTTCAGGGGTTTATATGAATTTGGCAGTTTTCGATTCGATGCTAAAACTAACACTCTTTGGCGCGAAAATGAGCTAATTTCGCTTCCTCCAAAAGCATTAGGATTGCTTAAACTCCTCATCGAAAAACAAGGCGAAGTAGTTTCCAAACAAGAAATTTTTGATACCGTCTGGGCAGAAACCTTTGTTGAAGAAGGTGTTTTGACCCAAAATATCTATACTCTTCGCCAAACGCTCGGAACAGACGAAAAAGGCAAACCAATCATTGAAAATTTGGCGAGACGCGGTTATCGAATTACCGTGCCGATCTATAATGAAAGTGAGAGGGAAAGAGGGAGAGAGGATGGGACGATGGGAGGGCGGGATTCTGAAACTTTGCCGTTGAATAAGTTCAGTTACTCCAACTCAAAAACTTTTACTCTCATTATCACTTCGGCTCTCATTCTCATCGTCCTTGCCTTTCTGGGCTACCGCTTTCTCACTTCCCAAAGCTCCGAAACATCCCAAACTTCCGCAACTGAATTAAAGTTCAAACAACTGACCGATACCGGCGATGTCAGTTATTTAACTATTTCACCTGACGGAAATTTGGTGGCTTATACGCGAGGCTTTGATGTTTATTTGCGGAATTTAATAAGTAATAGCGAAGCTAAATTAAAAACTGAAAATGCTGGAAAAATCGGATGTTTACAGTTTTCACCGGATGGAAATTCGATTTATTTCGGAAATGTTTTTAATCGTGACGAAAAAGGAAGTATTTTTCGCGTTACCCAAGAAGGTGGAATTCCCGTTGAAGCGGCGGCAGATGTTTGGAGTGGTTTCTCCGTTTCTCCAAATGGGCGAGAAATTGCCTTTGTCCGCAAGATTCCGGCAGAAAACAAACAGGCTTTTATCATTAAAAATTTAGAAACCGGAACAGAGAAAACTCTTAGAACAATCAATTTACCTGAGGAACTTTATTGGAATAATTACCCTGCCTGGTCGGCAGATGGTAAAAAAATTGCCGTTGTCGCAGTTACTCAAAGCGAACATTTTTCCCGCATCCTTTTACTAAACAGTGAAAATGGAGCTGAGGAGGAGTTAAAACCAAAGAATTTTCGCAATATCGAACAAGTCGTTTGGAACACGGACGGAGATTCCTTAATTGCGGCGGCTAACGATGGAAGTAACTTTCAGCTTTGGAAAATCACAATCACAGATGGAAACGCCAAACGGATTACTAATGATTTAAATTCTTACCTCGGTATTGCAATTTCTCAAGACCGAAAAAAACTTATTTCCCGCCAACGGATTTATTTTTCAAATATTTGGGTTGGTAAAAAAAGCGATTTGAGCAATCTCAAACAATTAACTGAAGGAACTTCGCGTAATGACGGTTTGCAGGGTTTAAACTGGCTTGACGAAGAAAGAATCGTTTATACCAGCAATGATGAAAAAATTCGCGATTGGAATTTGTGGCTGTTAAATACTACTGATGGGGCAAAACAAAAATTGACCACGGACAGCGAAATCCAAAATGATAATCCGGAGGTTGCCCCTAACAGACAAACGATTTATTTTGCCTCAGATCGAAATAAAGAAAGCCGGATTTGGCGGATCAATTCTGATGGCAGTAACCCGCAACAAGTCACTTTTGGCGAGGACGAAACACATCATTTTCCGCAAGTTTCGCCGGATGGTAAATGGCTTTATTTCATCATCAAAAGCCGTCGCAGTTCAACCATCGGGCGCAAGTCTTTAACTGAAAATTCGGTCCAAGAGCTGTCAGGCAAAATCAAATTTGTGCCGGGTAACTTTTTAACTTTGTCGCCTGATGGTAAATTTTTGGCTTTTCAAAATATTGCTTACCAAACCCAAGCTAATCATCCTAACCCAAAACTTCAGGTAGCCATATTATCAACTGAAAACCCGGATGATGTTAGATTTAAGGAAATTGAAGTGTGGCGGCAAGTAGTTGAATGGGGTGAGAATGATAGTATGATTGATTTTGTCACAGGGAATGTTAAAGAAACAGGAATTATGCGCCAGACAATTCAAAAAGATGATCCGCCAACTCAAATTTTACCAAGTTCTCAAGCTACAATTTTTAATTTTACGTGGTCGCCAAGTGGTGAACATCTGGCAATAGCGCGGGGTCAGCTTTTACGGGATGTGGTTTTGCTAACAAATTTCGATTAAATCTTTAAGTTTCGATCCTCTAAATTGATGTTCGATAAAAATACAAAATGTTTCAAAAGTGTTCGCTTTTGAAACATTTTATATTTCAAGAATAATACATTCTTGGTATTTAAATTAACTGCCCCTTGTTCGTATTGAATTCCCTTGTTCGTATTAAATTATTTTTTTTCTTTAAGATCGTAATTAATAACCTTATAAGATACTTAACTCACGTTCTTTTATTACTTTTTTTAACCTCG
>DAORIL010000596.1:0-4329 GCA_035438525.1 Pyrinomonadaceae bacterium | reverse complement strand
ACTGATAAATTTGTCACGATGTTCAGCGCAAGAGCTAAGAACGGAGATACAGTTACCCAACAAGTTTGGGAAGCCGTAAAAACTGCTGATAAATCAAAAATAAACGAAAATGATTACATTGGAATTTACGAAGATGTTTGGTTCGGCAAAATGGAAGTTTTCAAGAAAGGCGACCAACTTTGGATCAAGAGCTATCGCTCGCCGCAACTTAACGGACCAATGTATTTTTACAAAGCGAATACTTTTGCTATCAAATGGGAATTTCGGGATATGGACTGCGATGCCTTTGCCATGTTTAGCCTTGACGAAAACGGCAAAGCTAACGGTTTCAAAATGAAAGGAATTTCGCCAAATATAGATTTTAGTTTTGATTTTCAGGATTTAGACCTAAAACGAGTCGTTAAAAAATAAATCTGCTTTTTTTGCCATAGAGTTCATAAAATATCTGGAAAAATCCGTGATTTAAATATATAAACCTCTGTATTCTTTATGAACTCTTTGACAAATATTAATAAATTTAGAATGTAGACTAATTGAGAGAATATGTTTACAGAAAGTGCTGAGTTTTATGATCTGGTTTACAGTTTCAAAGACTATAAAAAAGAATCGGAAACGATTAAAACGGCGATAAAATCAAAAAGACCGAACTGCAAAACTATTCTTGATATTGGTTGCGGAACAGCTGAGCATCATAAATATTTAACAGAGGAATTTCTAATTGACGGACTCGATCTCAACGAAGATTTTATCAAATTGGCAAAAATCAAGAATCCAAGCAGTTCATATTACAATTCGGATATGACGGCTTTTAGTCTGGGCAAAAAATATGATGTTATTACCTGCCTTTTTAGTTCTATCGGATATGTAAAAACCTTTGATAATCTGGTCGCAACCCTAAAATGTTTTAAGCAGCATTTAAACCACGATGGGATGGTAATAGTGGAACCCTGGTTCACTCCCGATCAATGGTATGTCGGAAAACTCCATCTGTTGACCCATGAAAAAGATGACATAAAAATATGTCGGATGAACAGAAGTGAGGCTCTTGGTAACTTATCAATCATAAATTTTCACTATTTGCTTGGAACACCTGAAAATGGGGTCAGATATTTTGAAGAACGGCATGAGCTCGCGATGTTTACCACGGATGAGATGAAAAAAGCCTTTGAGGAAAATAACTTTGAAGTAACTTACGACGAACACGGACTTATCGGCAGAGGGTTATATTACGGGAAAAGTTTGTAGAAAACTCCTTAAATTAAACGTAATTTACTTAATGAAAATTAACTGCATCATCATCGAAGACGAACCGCTCGCCCTGGAACGCACGAAAGATTATGTCCTGAAATTACCGTTTCTTAAATTGCTTTCAACTTTTGATAATGCAATTGATGCTTTAGGTTTCCTCAAAACCAACAAAGTTGATTTGATCTTTCTTGACATCAATTTGGGCGAATTTTCGGGGATTAACTTATTGGAAACAAATGCGATTAACAGCCAGGTGATTTTGACAACTGCTTATCAGGAATATGCTCTCAAAGGCTTTGATTTGAAAGTTACCGATTATCTTTTGAAACCGTTTAATTTTGAAAGATTTGTCCAGGCAGTCAGCCGCGTGCAGGATAATTTGCCGAAAAAACAATCAACTCCTGTAAAAAGTTTTATTTTTGTCAAAACTGAAAATCGGCTTGAAAAAGTAAGTTTGCGCGAGATTATTTACATCGAAGGAATGGGTGATTATCGACGGATTTATACGAATAATAAACGAATTATGACGTTGCAAACCTTTACTGAATTTGAAAAACAAATTCCCGCAAGTATTGTTTGTCGGGTGCATAAATCGTTTATGATTGCTTTGGACAAAATTGATTCCATCGAAAAAGATCAAATTAAGATTGGAGAAAAACTTTTTCCTATTTCTGATACTTACAAACAACGATTTTTTGCATTTATTTATCACAAAAATGTTGTTTAAGTTTGTAACATAAATTAAAATTCGACCATCTTAATTATAAAAATATTTTGGAGCTTATTGAATGAGATTTTTTGCGAGTATTTTTGCTGTTTTAATTATTTTTACAAGTTTGACTCAACCTACTCTTTCTCAAACAACTGAACGGAAAAAACCTAAAATCAGGAACTTCGGCTCAAGTTTAGAAAGAAAAACTGAAATAAAAGTCAACGCTAAAAGGGAAAAGCAAATTGATACCCAGGATGAAGATGTTATCAAAATTGATACCAATATTGTTGTTTTAGATTGTTTGGTTGCAGATGCAAAAGGAAAAGTGATCACCGGACTAAAACCCGAAGATTTCAAAATCACTGAAGACAATCAACCCCAAGAAATTCAAACCTTTACCCTTGGAAATGATGCTAAAATCCCGCGTTCTATTGTCCTGGTTATCGATTATAGCGGAAGCCAAAAACCTTATATCGAGCGAAGCGTTGAAGCCGCAAAATTACTGGTTGATAAATTACGGCAAAATGATTTGATGGCAATCGTAACTGATGATGTCGAAATTATTTCTCAATTTACTTCGGACAAAAACAAATTAAAAAAGGAACTTAATTCGCTTAAGAAAAATGGCTTTTTCTCTCCTAAAGTTGGTGCAAGTAAACAATTTAGCGCACTTTATGCAGTTTTGAACGAGATGTTCGACGAAACCGATGTTCGCCCAATTATTATTTTTCAAACCGATGGAGACGAACTGCCGTTTCTCAGCGACCAATTTGGCGATTTAATTTATCCTCAGCAATTTGAACGAAAAACAAATTTTTCGACTGATGAGTTGTTTGAATTGACTAAAAAATCAAGGGCCTCAATTTACAGTGTCTTTGTTGGCACAAAACTTTTGGGACTATCCGAAGCAGAAAAGAAGCAGAAAAGTGAAATTGAACGAGAGCGATGGGCTAAATATTGGGGCGTCAACCTTGATAAAATACGTTATCCCACCCCCCAACGGCAAGAAAGAATGAATCAAGAACAAGCCAGAATCAAGAAATATTACCCCAACGGATTTCCTGATCCCCAAGAATTTATGTCAATTTTAAGTGAACAAACGGGCGGTTGGTTGGCTTTTTTAGAAGAACCTGAGCAAGCAGACGGGATTTACACTCGAATTCTGGCTGAGCTAAACACCCGTTATATAATCGGTTTTACTCCAACCAATGATGCCAAAGACGGAAGACGCAGGACGGTCAAAGTTGAAGTCAAAAATCATCCTGAATATTCAGTTTGGGGAAGAAAAACATATATCCCCAAACCACTTGATTATTGAACTGGTTATAAATAAATGATTCGATGACCTTTATCGTCTAAATCAATTGAATCGTAAATCCAATCAATGACATATTTTCCGTGTTTATTGAGCAAGGTTGAAATGTTTAATGTCCGCTCCTGCAAATGTTTATGCGGCAAAAGCGAAACAAAGGCAGTTTCAATTTGGCGTTTAACAGTTTCATCTTTCCTAACCTGAGCGTGGTGGAATTTGGTTCGCATCGCTTCTAAATGATGAAGGATTTTTTGCCGCCGACGGATAGAGTTTTCAGCCAGAGTTTGGTCAACTGCCAAAAGACTTTGCTCAAGTCGCTCAAGTTCAGAACTTATCTTTTCTTCAACTTCATCAAAAACTTTGGCAGTTTCACTTCCCAAATATTTTTCTACTATTCGAGGAAGCAATTTTTCTTCGCCTTCAAATAAATCGGGTAATGTTAAGCCAAATCTGTCCAGAGTTTTAGCATGTTTAGATTCGACAAAAGAAAAACTCTGGCGATGGAAAATGGTAGTTATTGGGCGTTCCAAAATACGGTAAACTTCCCCGCTTTGGGCAAAATAAGCGATCTCCGCTGCACCACCAAAATAACAAATTGTCGGTAAAAGATAATCCTGAACTACCGAACGCAAAACCACACTTGGTGAGAATTTTTGCGGTTCGTTTTCTGCTAAATCCGCTAATTCGCTGAGGGTAAATTCCCTTTCAATTCCTTTTGTTTTATACGTTCCCTGCGGCGTTTTTTTAAGAGCGTGACGGGTGCGGTTTTTCGCCTGATAAAAGAGTGGAAAATAATCTTCATTTATCAAAACCTGTGCGTGATAGCCGTCCTGAATTAATTCCTCACTTCGTTTTCTGAGCGCTGAAACAATTTCATCTTATTTTTTGATTGCTTCAACATAAACAGATCCAGCCAGTTTTTTTAATCTTTGGTCAAACGGGCAAAGTAGAATTATTCCATATTTACCATTAATTATAGTGAGCATTCGGGCAAAACCATCGCCGAAATCTGCGCCTGAATCCCAGCTGTTTTCAATCATCTTGCGCAGTACGTCAG
>DAORIL010000595.1:0-4333 GCA_035438525.1 Pyrinomonadaceae bacterium | reverse complement strand
GAGAGGGAATAAAGCTAATACTTATAAAGGCCCAGACGGTCAATTAGTAACTGAATATGCTCCTCTTGAGGAATTAACAGCACATGGAATTGGTTCATATGGGACGAGGTATTCCAATACCAAAAGAGATAATTACCCAAATGAAAATGCTCTAAGAAGAGAGAATAATTTGCCTGTAAGAGTAGCATATGAGATTATTCCAGGGCAATTAAAAAAACGTCGTTAATACTAACTTATGTTTAAATCAGTTTTCTGTTCTATCATACTTTTCATTGCAGTATCTGTTTTTTCATGTGCTGATAAAAACGATGGTGATAAATCGAATGATAAAACATTTAAGACTTGCAAAATGGTAGTAATAAGTCCATATGGTTGTTATCAAGAAATTGAATTTACCGGCCAAGGAGAAGGACTTTTAAAGTCTGGGTTAAGAGACGGAGATATAATAGACGAAGATGTTAGGTTTGATACACTGTTTAGCATTGATAGTTTTTATATAAAAAACGAACAAGACTTAAAGGGTGTGCATAGAATTATCAAATCTATTTTGGATAATACAGATATGAAAAAAGGCCATAAGGATGATGCCTATCGTTGTAAGCTTTTTATAGACGGTGTAAACAAAATTGATATATATAGTTTAAGTAAAGACCTTCACGAATTATTGAGGTATCTGATTAATTATCTTCCTCTTTCAAATGATAAATGCGAGTTTTTTGAACTATTTAAAAAATCTTTGCAATCTTCACAATAGTAAGTTGAAGACAAATAAAGAATAAACTCAAAGCCCGGCAATGCCGGGCTTATGCTTTATGAAGCATAAGCCTGTTTAGCTTTAAAGTCTCGTACATATGCATGATAGCTATATACCCTATTAACAAGACAAATGGAAAGGTCAATGCAGTTAAGACAATAACAACAATTCTTGTTTGAACCGGATATTTTAATTTCTCGCCCATGAACCAAACAACCAGCGAGACCATTCCGTAAAACGAGAAGACGGTAGTAATACCAAGACCAAACTTAATTTGTTCTTTCCAATTAATCATAAATTCGGCAGGGCATTATCAAACAAAATTTACCCTGTTTTTGCTAAAGACCTAAAGTGCTCATTGCATCATCTAAAAACTTATAAGAGAGCAAAAACATCGTCAAATAAATTATTATGGCAAAACAAAAAACACCCATTGCTATGACTTTTGCCCAAGTCGGCATTCCTTTTCTTTCGACCGGAACAGGCTGATCCTGGACTAACCAATGCGGAGAAAGCTCAACTTTCGAGATTTTTCCAGCTTTGACCAGCGCATCGGCTGTTTTTTGCATCGTTTGGAGCAATTTATCCTGTTCATAAACTGCATACATTCCTTTGAACCCGAGTAGCATACAAACATAATAAATTTCGACCGCGTCAGCCGTAACATCGATTTGTCTGAGCATTGCGTCGAGCTTTTCGTAGAATTTTTTTCCGGCTAATTGTTCGCCGAAATGTTCGAGCTGAATCGGGTATCGTTCCCAATCTTCTTTGAGCGGAAAGTTGTTGGTCAAAACGGTTTCATCGACAAAGGCAGCTAAGGCAAATTTGGCGACTTGGATCAAACTCTCACGGTAGCGGTAACGGAGCGCACGTTCTTCAAAATCTTTCAAAAGCTGAGTAATTTGTGGACGCAATTCGTTTGAAGGTTGAACAATTCCTGCTTTTAAACGCAAGATAAGGTCAAAGACAGGACCTGCAAAAGACACCAAATCATTGTTGCTTTGTCTCTTTGAAGACGTTTGTTCGCTCATTTTTATTCGCTCTAGCCAAAAAAATCTGTATGTCTAAATCTTACTACAAATTAATGCAAAGTTGTTAGAAGTTTTTTTCAACCACCTTTTGCAAAATCACTTGAATATAATTGACGTTGCAAAGAGAAAATTTTTGCGGATGAGGCTCATAGATTTTTCAAAAATAAAATCGGTCTAACCTTAAAGATAAGGAATATCCTTTACTTTTTACTTTTTACTTTTACCTTTTTACTTTCAGCCTATGGCTTAACAGCATACATTTCCAGTTTTTCATCAGGAACTTTTTCAGGCACATAAACTGCGATAATTTTTGAACCTTTAATCCCTTCCCAGTATGCGCCGGATGAATCAAGCATAAAGTAGCGGAAACCGATGCGAGTCGGAATTGGTGCAGGCGGCGGATTAGCGTGCGAAAGCACCACGCCCGGAAGCGCACGACCAACCACTGTATCAATGACATCACGGGAAGCGATTTTGACAACTCGCGGAATGTCTTCAATTAATTTAGATTCAGGCATTTGCGCGTTAACCGCCAGATAAAATTCGGCTTCTTTCAAAAGTCTTTCGTCTTCTACCCGACCGATATACATTGTCGGCGTAATTTTTTCCAAAGGAATCGGCACGCAGCGGCTTGGAATAACGGTTTCAAGTAAATCTTTTAACTGTGTCGAGAGAGTATAAAACGTAAAATAAAGGTCTTCGTGGTCGTATTTGACAATATCTTTCGGATGCAGTTCGGTCGAAAAAGTCATCATCTTTCCGGCTAATGCTGCCATTTCCAGATAAAGCCTTTCGGGATGCACCAAGGGCGAATGAAAGAAGTGCGACAATGACGGAATACCGGAATTAACTGTGTGCAAAAGCCAAAAAACCGCAATTTCAGAAGTGGTAAAATCCGCTAAAGACGAAGTTCTTTGCCGTCGTTGTTCGCCTAAAGAACTGCTTTTCGTAATCAAAATTTCGACAACTTGACGCAGCATATTGGTCAGCCAAACATTTGCTCCGACCTTTAAAATCGGCGGAATAAATTTATCCGAAATTTTCAGTTGTCCGGTGGTAGTTCGTTCAAGTTCGGCAAGTTTGATGGTCGTAAAACCATCGCGCAGCTCATCATCAAAAATAATTCGTAAATTTGGACGGGCAAACGCTAATGGCTGCTCATTAGTGCCGGATGTTTCGTCCTTTGCAAGTGCGCCTTCTTGCAAAAAGCGCAGATTCAAATCAGCTTTTCCGCCATTGGCTTGAAAATTAGCCGTGCCGAATTTTTTGGCGGGAATTGCTAAATGAACACCCAAAGTTTCTTGTTCAGGTTTGAAATGATCTTTGACCGGACGCAAGTCGGGAACTGCATCAGTATCAGGAAAATTTATCAATAATCCATCCGATAAAACAGCCCGACAACTCGTTACCTGAAAATTTCCATTAGCGATTGCTTCGTGATTGATTTGAAGGTCTAAAACCCCATATTCGTAAGAGATAGCCGAACGGAGGCGTGAATTCAGAAGTTCTTCAAAATAGTTATCTGATTGCTGAAAATGATGGGGGGTTAAAAGCATCCCCTCGTTCCAGACGACTTTACGATATTTGCTCATAAACCGAAGTGATGACCGGCGATTTTGCTGACACCTGTTGCGTTAAAAATTCGATACGCTTGTTCTTTTGATTGTGTTACTTATCACGTTTTTTGTCAATAACTTTCGGTATTTTAGCTGGGCAAAAGAAAAGAGCATCAGTTTAATGCTCTTAATTACTGATTCTATTAATGGAGTCGAGGGGATCGAACCCCTGACCTTATGACTCAAATCACTGTATGTATTGACTTTACCTTAGTTTGAAATGGTTTATTTTACTCCTTTCTGAGATTGTTTCGGCAAGTAGCAATTAGCCTAATTTGGAGAGTTTGGCACACAAATGGCACACAAATTTTCTTTCAATTCAATGAAATAATTAACTCAAGTTGCTAGTTAACCCAAGTTGCCAGTTACAGAGTTAAAGCCTTTTCAATTTGAAAGGCAAATAAAAATAAAGCGATTTTCAACAAAAAACCATTCAACTTCGTGGCATGAATTTTCTTCGGACCACCTGAAGAAAACGTCATATTAGGATTAGACCAGCTTGATAAAATGATTAATGTTGCCAGATGAATTTTGGGAAAGGGCGGGATAGATTTAACCAAGACCAATCTTTGGTGAAGATTTATTAATCTATCAAGAGAAATAAAGTCAAATGAATGAACTCGAATAAAGCGATTTAATGACCGTCTCATAAAAATCTTTCAAGGGTAGCGCGAATTGATGGTCAAAGAGGTGAAGCAAAGCCAAAAGGAATTTAATTAAAACTCATTCGTTTTATCAAATTATTGAAACGCGGCTCAGAACGTAGATTGTTCCATTTCGGATCGACTTTCAAAAAGGCTATTTTCGGGTCGTGTTCTTCGTAACCTTTTTCCAGCCAATCGAGTGATTTATCAGTTTCGCCCAAACCGTTATAAGCTATGTGAATCAATAGTAGAAAAGCAGACAAGCAAAGAATGATAAGATTTTTTTGC
>DAORIL010000594.1:0-4372 GCA_035438525.1 Pyrinomonadaceae bacterium | reverse complement strand
TAATCGTTTTGGAAATTACGAAAACGTCCAACTGCACCTTTTTGGTTAAATATTACGAAAAGCATCTTCCCGTTTTTGGTTTGCATTTCCCCGGTCAGAGAGCTAACTCCGCTGTCGGTATTGCCCAAAGTTCCGGTTTTGGCAACCACACTCCCTTGATAAGGATATTCTTTGAAACGATTTTGCAATGTTCCAGGATCCACTCCGGCAATCGGCATGACATCCGCAAAAGTCATTTTGTAACGGGCTAATTCAGTCCGCAAAGCCCTTAAAAGGCGCATCTGAGCTCGTGGGGTGACCCGGTTGATGCCCAACCCACTGGAAGTTTGGAGCGAAAATTCTTCGGCTGTGACTCCGGCATTGATTTGAACGATTCGGGCAACGGCATATGCACCGCCCAACATATCGCCGAGTTTTTCTGCCAAAAAATTGTTGGAATAGCACAAAGTAACTTTAACAATTTCTCTTAATGGTGCCGATTCGTGGGCAAATAACAAACGGGCATTATTGGGAATGATGTCAACGTAAAGTTTTCCGGCAAAACTGACACTCGGAATTCCCTGGATTTGTCCAAGTTTTCCTGAGGAAGCTAAATATTCTTGCCAGGCGCGGGCAGCAGCAGCAGATCGTTTGCTTGAATCTAAGGTTGCAAACAAAATTTCGGCTGACCTTTGATAAGAACCATTTAACGCCATGACGAAACTATTGGTTACAATTAAATCACCTGTAACTTGACGGATGCCCAGCTTATTAAGGGTTTGAGCGATTGCAATCCCATGTTCATAAGTAAAATTAGGATCCCGTCCGGCGATATAAACATTTCCTGTTAATGTTCCTGTCGTTGGATCAATTGCTCCGTCAGTATAAACATTCGTTGGAAACCGGTAATCGGGACCGAATGTTTTGATCACGGCAAAGGCAGTGGCAACTTTAACATTTGACGCAGGATTAAATGCGTAATTTGAATAATTTTCCTTTACTACTTTTCCATCCAAAGTTTCAATCAATACCCCTGAATATCCCGGAATCGCCATTTCAGCAGGATTTACAATATCGTAAGCAGGTGTAACACTCGAGGTCTTGTTGACATAAGGTGGGATTGGCGTTGGGGTTGGTTTTGATGAAGTTATTACCGTCGGTGGTTGGTAAAAAGGAGTTGCAGTTGGTTTGGGAGATTGTGCGCTAGCGACAAAAACCGTCATCCCAATCCAAAAAATTACACTAGATAGCCGATAGGCTTTTTGCTTAAACGAACTGAACATCTTTTCTCCGTATTGTTTTTATGCGACGTGGTAGGCATTCCTTTTGCTTCGCAAGGAAGGCTAGAATTATTATACCACAACGTTCATACTAATTTTCAAGCACCCAAGGCAGAAAATTTATTCCTGCTTGAGGAAATGACGCTTGCTTTGATGTATTTTGCACATAATTTGGATGCTTTGATTTTAGAATTGCTTATGGAAGCAATCTAATATGCTTATACATCAAAAATTACGAAAAGAAAAGATTTTTTAGAAAAAAAACAAAAAAATAAATAAAAAAAGGTATCTCTTTATCAAATTACAAAATTTTACAAAGACAAAATTAATTTTTCTTTACCATTCAGTTGAAATTTCGTTATACTCAAATGAAATTTATATCCCCGTGAGGTGCACTAATGATAAAACCTGCCGAAGAAATGGCTTCCAAAATTGAAAAAAAACTTTATAGAAAATTACTTATTACCTTTTCTATCATTGCAATTTTTTGTTTAACGATTGGAATCGGAGTCGGAGTATTAGTTTCGGAACGACGGGCGCAAGCTAATGAACCAATTAATGCTAAAGCACCCGAATCAATGTCAGCAAGTTTTGCTGAAGTTGCCAGACGGGTTGAACCCGCTGTGGTCAATATTGACACCAAGGGTAAAGTTCCTGAGGTTACACTGAAGGGTGATAAATCAGATAATGCACCCTCTGATGACATTTTGGAATATTTCAAACGCCAAAGCCGAAAACCATCTTATTCGGTTGGAAGCGGATTTATTGTGGATAAGACAGGTTATATTTTAACCAATTATCATGTGGTTGATGATGCTGCTAAAATTACCATTAGACTTCAAAACAGCGAAGAATATCCGGCAAAAGTTATCGGAACTGATGAAGAAACCGATTTAGCTGTTCTGAAAATTGAAGCAGGAAAAGATTTACCGAGTGTAAAGCTTGGTGATTCGGATGTTGCCCAGGTTGGAGATTGGGTTTTAGCTATCGGTTCACCTTTTGGTTTGGCTCAAACGGTGACTGCCGGGATTATTTCGCAAACAAAACGTGATACTCCTTCGGCTTCTGTATTCCAAAAATTTATCCAAACCGATGCAGCTATCAATCGGGGAAATTCTGGTGGACCCTTGGTTAATATGAATGGCGATGTAGTTGGTATCAATTCCCAAATTGCCACTTCGACCGGAGATTACAACGGAATAGGTTTTGCTCTGCCTTCAAACGAAGCTGCTTACGTCTATAACCAAATTTTGACCAACGGTAAAGTTCGTCGTGGTTATCTTGGGGTAAATTTAGATACAATCAAGCCTGAATATGGAAAAGTTTACGACACACCAGATTTGAAAGGGGCAATTATTACTGATATTCGGGATAAAGAAAGTCGCGCCGCCAAAGCAGGTTTGCAGGTAAATGACGTGATTATTGAATTTAATGGGCAAACCGTTAAAGATTCACCGGATCTGATTGCCAAAGTTGCTCTAACCGAACCGGAAAAAGAAGTAAATATTTCTTTTGTTCGTGAGGTCAACAATAAACTGGAGAAACAAACTGTTGCAATTAAATTAGGTGAGCGTCCGGTTCAAAATACACGGGCTTCGATCGAAGGTGATGACACGCCTAAAAAACTTCCGGTTAATGGGCAAACTCCTAAAATGAGACCTTTGGGTTTAACTCTTGAAGAATTAACCGCCGAAACTGCCAAAACCGGAAACTTAGAAGGTCAAAAAGGGGTATTGGTCAAAGAAATTGATCCGGCAAGCTTTATTGCTGATGAAAAAAATACAAACGGTCGGGGATTGTTAAGCGAAGGCGATGTGATCCAAAGAATCAATCGAACTCCGGTCTCAGACGTAAAAACCTTTAATGAAATAGTTAGTAAGTTAAAAGTGGGTGATGCGGTAGTTTTACACATTGCTTATTACAATAGATTTAGTCGATCTATTCAACAAAGGATTGTAACTTTTACGGTTCAATAATAATAAAACAAAAGTCTAAGCCCAAAGTCCAAAGTCCGAAATTTCGGACTTGACTTTGGGCTTTTTACATTGGACGATAGACTACATTATGGCAAAAGCAAAAGAATCAAAAAAATCAGATAAAAAATCAAATAAACCAACAACTTATCATAATTATATTGCTGGTGAATGGGTAAAATCATCATCAGGCGAATGGTTCGAAAACCTAAATCCCGCCGACACCACAGATGTCATTGGACGTTTTCCAAAATCCAATGCTGATGATGTCAACAAAGCGGTTGAAGCGGCAAAAAAATCAGCTACTCGCTGGCGGAGAACTCCTGCACCCAAACGGGCCGAAATTCTCTTTCGTTTAGCTCAGATTTTGGAGCGAAATAAAGAAACTTATACCCGCGAAATGACTCGTGAAATGGGCAAAGTTTTGAAAGAAGCGGGCGGCGATGTTCAGGAGGCGATTGATTGCACTTATTACACGGCTGGCGAAGGTCGCCGACTCCACGGTTTTACCACTCCGGCAGAAATGCCGAATAAATTTGCGATGTGCGTTCGTCAACCTGTCGGAATTTGCGGTTTAATTACACCTTTTAATTTCCCGATGGCTATTCCGTCGTGGAAACTGATTCCGGCTCTTGTCTGCGGAAACACAGTTGTTATCAAATCAGGTGAGGATGTTCCATTATCAACCATAAATTTAGTCAAAGCCTGTGAAGAGGCAGGAATTCCAAAAGGTGTAGTAAATGTTGTCAACGGTTTTGCCGAAGCGGGAGCTGCTTTGGTTAATCATTCTGACGTTCGTTTGATTTCATTTACCGGCTCAACCGATACCGGCAGAATAATTGCTGAAAAATGTGCCACCCAAAATAAAATAGTTTCACTCGAAATGGGTGGTAAAAATGCCATTATTGTGATGGATGATGCAGATATTGATAATGCTGTCGAAGGTTCTCTGTGGGGCGCATTCGGAACCAGCGGTCAACGCTGCACTGCTTCATCAAGGCTGGTTGTTCACAAAAAGGTTTATAAAGAGTTTTGTGAAAAATTAGTTGCAAAAGCCAAGAAATTGAAAGTTGGGAATGGACTTGATCCAAAAACTGAAGTCGGTCCGGTAATTAACCAAACGCAAATGGAAAAGATCCT
>DAORIL010000593.1:0-4374 GCA_035438525.1 Pyrinomonadaceae bacterium | reverse complement strand
TAAAGAAGTCGAAAAAGCTGAAAAAGAGATCACCGGATTGCGTGAAAAACTTTCAAATAAAGATTCACAAATCTCTGAACTGCAAACAGTTATCACTACGGCTGAACGCGAATTGCTTTCTCAGGAAATTCAAGCCAAATCTCTCGCACAGGAAATTGATCGTGCCGAGCGGCACAAAAAAGTTGTCGCGGAAGAAACCAAGCAAATCGAGCGCGAACTTTCCGAATTGGTTGCTAAACAAAAAGATGCCAAATTAAACGCCCAAAAAGCTGAGTTGGCGCGAAAATCGGCTTCCGAAAAGCTTGCGGAAATCTCTGAAAAAATTGGAGTTGCGCGAAATAAAGTTGAAACTGAAAATGAGATTTTGAATGAACGTCGGACTTTAGCTGCGACATCTGCTGAGCGTCGCCGTTCCGCGCAGTCGGCATTGCGGCGGGTTGAAGCGGAACAAAGCGAAATTGAATCCCGTTTGAGCAAACAAGATTTGGAGATCGTTGAAACCGAAAACACCTTAGCCACGTTAAATAATTCAATCAGCGAAATCAAAAACAAGATCACGGGTTCGGAAAATGAACAAAATCAGGAGCAGAGCGAACTTTTTACGGCTACCGAGAATCTAAAATTAGAACGTGAGAAAGCAGACGGGTTGTCGGAAGAGTTGGCATTGCTTAATCAGCGTTCAGCCGAAGCGCGAAATCATCGAGCGGAAATCGAGGTCAAAAAGGCGGAATCAATCACCAGATTGCAAAATTTAAACGAAAATTGTTCGCAAGAATTAAATCATTCGTTAGTTGAATTAGTGCAGGAAATTGAAGTTGCGGAAGATTTTGATTTGGAAAATTCGCATCAAACAGTGGCTGATTTGCGACAGAAACTCGAAGGATTTGGTGCAGTTAATATGCTTGCACTCGAAGAGTTAAGTGAAACCGAAGAACGGCTTTTATTTTTGACATCGCAACGTCAGGATATTATTGACAGCATTGGTTCTGCCGAAGAAGCTTTGCGCGAAATCAAACAGCGTTCACGCGAACGGTTCCGCGATGCTTTTGAAGCGGTTAATGGTTATTTCAAAGAATTTTTTCTTGAACTTTTCGGCGGCGGAAAAGGTGAAATGGTCTTGCTCGAAGCCGATGATATTTTAGAATCAGGTATCGAAATTGTCGCCCAGCCGCCCGGAAAACGCTTGCAAAATATTTTGCTTTTATCGGGTGGCGAAAAAGCAATGACGGCAATTGCTTTGGTCATGGCAATTTTCCAATATCGTCCGTCACCGTTTTGTTTATTGGACGAAGTTGATGCTCCATTGGACGATGCCAACGTCGGAAGATTTGTTGACAAAATTGCACAAATGTCCGAGAAAACACAGTTTATTGTTATTACACACAATAAACGGACAATGGAATCAGCCAAAGCACTTTATGGGGTAACAATGGAAGAAGCGGGTGTTTCAAAAGTAGTTTCGGTCAAGTTTGAATAAGTTTAGCTATGAAAAAATTATCTGTAGTCGTCATAATCTGTTTGTCATTTATCTTCAGTTTTTCCGCCTTGGCACAAACTAAAAGTAAGAAAACCACAGCAAAAACAAAACCAACCGTAAAAACTACTGCAATCCCAACTCCAACTACAATTGTTGAAACTCCGGAGCCAACGCCGCAAACAACTCCACCGGTCAAGAAAAATGAGCGTCCCGAGGATCAAACCTCTACGCCGCAAAACGAGCCGAAAAAGAAGAACCAAACAGAGAGAAATTCTACCAGCTCAAAACCTGAGCAAATAAAATATCCTTACATTTACGAGTTTTCACAACCAAATTTTGTCGTTAGTCATATTGTTATTCAGCACGATGAGAAAGGAAAAGGCACGATAACCTTTGAAAAGCGCGATTCTGCTGATGAGCCGATTACCGACCCGCTTCAACTGACACAATTTACTTTGGATAAAATCAATAAACTTTTTGAAACGCTCAATTTTCTGAATTCAACCGAAAATTATCAGTCTCCAACCAGAGACTACGGACATCTTGGAAATTATACGATCACCTTGCGCAAAGATTCTTTAGAACGAACCGCTAAATATAATTGGTCGGAAAACAAAGATGCCAAGGCTTTAGCGGATGAATATCGGAAGGTAGCCGAACAGTTTATCTGGTATTTTGATATGAATATTTCGCGTGAAAATCAGCCTTTGGAAGCTCCAAGTTTAGTGGATAGACTTGAATCTATGGTTAAACGTGATGAGGTCTCAGATGCGTCACAAATGCTTCCGTATTTGAAAGATTTGAGTAATGATGAGCGGATTCCCCTAATTGCCCGAAATCATGTCACCAGAATTATTAAAGATATTGAGAAAAAGAAACCTTAGAAGGTTTTCGCTCCAAAAAGTTTTTACAAAAAACAGAATTTTGTTACAATCCCCCCATTCGGTTAATCTAGCTTTAGATATTTTGAGAAAATAAATTTGAGTTTGTTCACTAAAAAATTTTTCTTGGGACTTTTTGAAAAAAGTGAGGAATGAGAGGTTTCAGCACAGGCGACAACCCTAAAGTTCAGACAGGGTGAGAGTGAGAAAAACCGAATAATTCTTAAAATAAAAAATGGTGAGGAAAAAGTGCTAAAGCACAAATCACACATTGTGTGCAAGTCCTAATAAAAAAGTGAGGATTGTCAGGATAAAAAATAAATAAACCTACAAGAATGACAAAATCCCCTTTTAATGTGAGTAAAGTGAGGTAGGAAAATATTAATTTTCTGCATCCTAACTATATAACCAAGTAAATTTTGAAAATTACCCTCGAAGTAAAAATTTTTTTACAAAGGCTTAGAGTAATATGGAAAAAGCCCCGATTTCACAAGAAGACTTGTCCCTTAAAACTTTTTCTCTGATCCAAAAATTGGTCAGGGGAAAACTTAATGACCTTTATACCGATTATGTCGAAGACATTACTCAAACGGTTTTGTTAAAACTATTTAGATGGAAATCCAATAGAACAGACGTCGAATTAACTGAAGACGATTGGTTGAAGATAGTGAATGTGGCAACTCAAAACGCCATTAAATCTTTTTATACTCATAAACTACGTCGGGATTTGGCAACCGATGATGAAAAATTAGACTTTTTAGCTAACGCAACATCCCAAATTTTTACTGAAGGAAACACCGAAATCGAAGTCCGTTCGCTTTTACTTTCGCTTTGGAAAAACTTTCAAACGCTGCCTCTCAGACAAAAATTTTCACTTATTTTACATAACGAAAATTTTATTCTTGAATTATTGCTGAATAAATGTTGTAGTATTAGTGAAATTTCTGATTCTTTAGGCATCTCGGAAAATGAACTTGATCAGTTGCTTGAAAAAATCCCGTTGTCCGATGATGAAATAAGTGGCGTGTTAGAAGGGGTTATCAAAGAAACAATCTCACCATTAAATGTTTGGAAAGCCCGAAAAAGAGCCAAACTGAACTTAATTACAACTCTAAAGGGAGATAAATGAAATGACGAAACATTTATCAAATGAACAACTCAATTTACTACAAACTCACAAATTGCGAGGAAGTAGTTTTGTAGAAGCCCTCAGACATATCGAAGGTTGCGAACATTGTCGCAATAAAATACCTAAATCATCTGTTCAAGAAGTTTTACAATCTATTTTTGGTGAAGAATCCGCACCAATTCAGAATCAACCAGAACCATCGCTAATTCCTTCATTGAGAGGATTTTTAGTTCCACTAAGTGTTGGTCTTTTGCTTATTTTACTAGGCAGTGCAATAATTTTATTTTTCAACTCTACACTTCAGAACCAAAACAATATTGCTCAAACAAAAAACAACGTAAACTCAATAACTCCAATAATTAGCGCAACTATTGAACCGCAGCCAACTCAAACTGCAGCCAATTCGACAAAGAATGAATCAGTTAAACAAAAATTTGAAAATACGGCTCAGAATTTTACGAATCAAAAGGATAAACCACACCGTGTTTTAACTAAGCCCTCTCAAACTGTTGCTAGTTTAAAGACTAATATTTCAAAGGCTAAGTTAGTAAAATCTAATTTATCTAAACGGGTGATAAATGAAGTTGCCCAAAATCCAAAAGTTCGTTTTGTCTGGGCGAAAATCCAAGATGCAGCAAATTATGAAATAACAATTTTTGACAAAACCTATAATGAGGTTGCGCGCCAAACCGTTCAAACTAATTCTTTTCAGTTTACTGATCCGCTCGAAAAAGAGAAGTCTTATTTTTGGAAGTTAGTTGCTTATAATGTTTACGGCGAGCCGATTTCTACAAAGAATAGTGGAAACGTCGGAGCTTTTCAGATTAAAAATCTAAAATTGGCGCAACAAACCAAAAGATTGGGGAAAACCAATCAAAATGATTTAG
>DAORIL010000592.1:0-4417 GCA_035438525.1 Pyrinomonadaceae bacterium | reverse complement strand
ACAGTTGATTTTTGGCAAACATTTAAACGAGAGAACTAAGTAAATGGTTAATTATTAATGGCTAATTGTTAATTGAAAAAAATGTCATAATTTACCTTTTAATTTTACCCTTAAAGCCCCTATTGAAATGCGTCGTAATCTGCTTTTCATTTTTTTTATCCTTGTCATTTGCTCAGGTGTCGGGCTGTATTTTTTTAGAGAATATTGGATTCACCGTTATGATGAAGTAATTGCCCGTCAAGCAGTGATCTACCGTCTCGATAAAGATTTGGTTTGGAGTGTTATCTACGAAGAAACCTATTTCCGGGCTTGGATGTTGGGTGCCGCTGATGAAGTTGGATTGATGCAGGTTACTCCAACTGTTGCACGGGAATGGGCAAAAGAAACGGGGCTCAAAGAATTTGAAAAACAAACCACGGAAAATTTGGTGGAATTCTTACGCGATCCTGAACGGAATATCCAGGTTGGATGCTGGTATTTAGAAAAATTACGCGAAAAATATCGTGATTTTCCGGCGCAGGATGCCATGACTTTAGCCGCTTACAATGCCGGACCGAGCCGGGTCGAAGAGTGGACCAAAGACGCTGAATCAGATAAATTATCCGAAGCCGAATTTGTGTCACGCATCGGAATTTCTTCAACCAAATCTTATGTTTCCTCGATTTTAGAACGCTATAAATTATTGAAAAAATAGCAGTTCCAGTCTTTATGAAAATTCTTTCCGCTGATTACATCTTACCAATCTCATCCGAACCAATTAAAAACGGTGCAGTTGCAATCAAAGAAACTAAAATTATTGCGGTTGGAACTTTAACTGATTTACAACAACAATTTCCGCATGCCATAGTTGAAAATTTTGGCGAAGCAGTGATTACGGCAGGTTTTGTCAATTGTCATTCACACCTCGAACTTTCGATAATGCGCGGTTTTTTGGATGAGGTTGAAGCCGATTTTTTTACCTGGCTGATCAAACTTTCCGTGACCCGCGCCGAAAAATTAACTAATCAGGACATTGAAGTTTCTGCTTTACTCGGCACACTCGAAGGTGCACGCGCGGGCGTTACCTGCTTTGGTGACATCGGACGTTTTGGCCAAGCCGGATTTGAAGCCTTGAAAAAGATAAATTTGCGCGGAGTTGTTTTTCAGGAAACTGAATTTTCACCGCACAATGAAAAAGCCGGAGAAGATTTTGAAAAACTACAGGAAAAATTTCTGGCTTTGAAATCTACCGAAAACGAACTGGTCAAAATCGGCATCTCACCACATGCGCCTTATACGGTCAGCCGTCGGTTATTTGAACTAATTACAGATTATGCGCTGAGCGAAAATGTCAAAATTTCGATCCACGCTGCTGAATCGGTTTTGGAAGAACAATTAGTTCTCCACGGTTCTGGGGCAATGGCAGAATTTTATTTAGAACGCGGAATTCATTGGACTGCGCCGAAACTTTCGTCAATCGAGTATTTATCAGAGATCGGCGTTTTGCGGGCTAAACCGCTTCTCGCACACTGCATTCGGGTCAATGAAAAGGATTTGCAAATGATTGCCGAAAGCGGCTCAGCTATTGCCCACTGTCCAAAATCCAACGCCAAATTTGGTCACAGCGTCGCACCGTTTGAAAAGTTTTTAGACAATAATTTACGAGTTGGATTGGGAAGTGATTCGGTTGCCAGTAATAACACTTGCGATATGTTGGAAGAAGGACGATTTGCGGCATTGACCGCTCGTGCCAGAGAGGATAAAAAGCGTTTGATCAATGCTAAGGAAGTTATTGAAACAATGACGATCGGTGGGGCAAAAGCCATGCAGTTAGAAAACGAAATCGGCTCGCTGGAAGCCGGAAAACAAGCGGATTTAACTGTCATTTCGCTCAAAAATATTGCCCAACAACCAGTTCACGATATTTATTCCGCTGTTTTATTTGCTTCAACTGCAAGAGATATTTATTTGACGATGGTGGCAGGAAAAGAAATTTATCGCGACGGCGAATCTAAAACAATTGATGAGAACGAACTAAAAGCGGAATTGAAAGCAATTGCGCAGAAAATGCAAGACCTTTAAGTTAAATTCGTTCTAAAAATGTTCCAGAGGAAGGGGGAGCGGGGAAGTAAAATGAAAAATTTCAAAATATTTGTATTGATAATTTTAGTTATAAGTTTTAATGCCTTAGTCATCTTTGGACAGAAAAAAATAGTTCATCCGATTAAACCGAAAGATTTTGACGGACTTGGATTAAGCAAAGATATAAAAACTTTGGTCAAAGGTGCTCATTCAAAAGTTGAAACACCATTTGTTTTTGTGGCTCGTGACGAAAAAACTTATGCCCAATTACAAAATTTGGTCGAAGGTTTACCGGATGTATCAACTATTGATTTTTCTACCAATGCAGTAATTGCAGGATTTGCAGGCGAAAAATCTACCGGCGGCTGGACAGTCGAAATCAAAAAAACTGCAAAGGGTTATGGACTTATTGTTCAAGTTCCGGGCAAAGGGATGATGGTGACTCAGGAAATTACCAATCCGTTTAATGTTGCGCAGGTTCCGATTGATTCGAATAAATCTTTAGCTTTGGATCTGCCGATCAATTTCAACAGCAAAATTCAAAATTTTCGGGTCAACAAGGGTGATTTTGAATACACAGGCGGAATTGCCGGGCGCAGAAAACAATTCAAAGCAGATGGCACTATTCGACTTTTGACTAGTGGCGATTACGTCAGTGTTTGGTTTGATTTGAAAGGCAAAGGCGCCGATCAAACCAGAAAACTTTCCGCTATAGCTTCCGGAACTTTTAAAAATGGAAACCTTGAAATCGAAAGACTTGATGCAGGAAATTTTGTGGAAATGCCGCATCCTCCGTTTTTAGTCAAAGGAATGTTAAAAGATAAAACTTTGTCGCTTAATTTTGAACCGCTTCCAACCAATGTTGCTGATGGTTATGAGGGACGGGGAAGTTTAGAGGCGGTTAGGATTAAGTAATCATTTATTGTGAAGAAGGGGCATTAGTTGTGCCCCTCGATTATTTAAAAACTCAAATATTCCTACTTCAAAGTCTTTTCCATCTCACTCAAAAGCTCATCATTGGTCCAATCACCGCCCGAGAAAACTTTTTTGACTTTGCCATCAGGTGCAATTATAACTGTGCGCAGGGAATGATTGAAAATTGTTTTATTACTAGGATCAACTTCATATCGAAGCCCGAAAAAGTCTGCCATTTTACGAATGTCGGAATCAGGTGCGGTGGCTAATTGCCAGAGGGAAAAGTCATAATTCGGATTTTTGACGTAAACAGTTCCGTATTTTTTCAAAGTTCCGGGTGTGTCGGTGGCCGGATCAAATGAAATACTGAGGAGGCGCACTTTATCTTTCAAATCAGCACTATTGTTGAGTTGAATCGCTAAATCGCTAAACCGTCTGGACATTAAAATACAATATTCGGGCAACGGGCAACGTGAGTAAATAAAAGTAATTGCCAATGCTTTTCCACGAAAATCTTTGAATGAAATTGCTTTTCCGTCCTGATTGGTGAGTTTGAAATCAGGCACTTCTTTATCAATTTGGGCAAAATTATCATTAAGCGAAGGAATTGTTTGATTGGCGGTCGGCGCAGCGGAAATAACAATATTTTCGAGCCAGTAATCGCCATCTCCATTAACAATTAATTCGGCTTTGACTTCTGAATCTTTGCTCATTGTTTGCAAAACATCCTTGTCATAGACCGGAAAAGACATCGTCATTGCATCCATAAAACCCTCGATTTTTTCGTGTTGAATGGTAGCTTTTTGTTTGGCTGGATCAACCGAAACTACTTTTCCTTTCAATGAATAGCGGGTGGCATTTGGAGATAGCTCAGGCTTTTTGACGGCAGGCTGACAGCCGATAAAAAGTAAGACTGAAAATAAAATTAAAGCTAGATAACGCATATGAACCTCGTGCTTTTGAGAATTGTTTCACATTCTATTTTGCACGAGTAAAAGCGGTTTTGGCAATTGCCAGTAAAATCCGCCAAATTGACTGTTATTATTAACGTGTTAAATTACTATGTAGCAGTATGAATGAAGAAAATTTTGCCCAAAGTGATTCGATCGTTACTCAAAGCAAAGAAAATATTAAAAAAAGAAGATTTAAATGGCTGAATTTACAGCCGTTTGCAATTTTGTTCGGGGTTGGACTTTTGGGAATTATCCTCTACGAAGTTGGATTTAAGACAGTTCTTGAAACGATTTCAAAAATTGGCTGGGGCTTTTTGGCAATAATTTTTCTCAATGGTGTGAGGCATCTAACTAGGGCCTATTGTTTTTATTTAGCTGTGCCAAGCGGTTATGATTCCTTTAATTATCTTGATGCCATCAGCACTCGTTTAGCGGGGGAATCTGTCGGTGTTTTGACGTTTACCGGAGTAATGGCAAGCGAAACTACT
>DAORIL010000591.1:0-4421 GCA_035438525.1 Pyrinomonadaceae bacterium | reverse complement strand
CTTCAACTGCAATGGCAGTGTTGGCGATTTGCATTGGATTGGTATTCGTAACTATTAATACATTAAGAAATAATTCTGGGTTGGAACAAGCACAAGAAAAAGTCAAACCTGTTTCTTCGCCGACAACTGAGGTTAAAAAGGCAGACACTGCCGTTTCGAATTCAAGTCAATCAAATTCGAGTTCAACCCAAACTCCGGTTTCGACAACAACTTCCGTTGAGCCCAAAGCTCCGGCAACTCCGACAAAAATTGTTGATAGACAACCAATTAAACCACAAAATTCAACCGTTAGGAGAAATGTTTCGCCAAACTTAGTAAATAAACCGAATCTCTCTCCAAAAACTAAAAATGGGAAACTTCCAAGTTTGACCGGAGATGATGAAGAAGATACATCTTTGCGGCTTTCCGATCTTTTTGATGAAATAGGAACGAGGTAATTAAATGAAAAGATTTGGCTTATACAATTTTCTTTTCTTATTGGGAATTATATTTTTAACAATTTCAGGTGCATTTGCGCAGGGTAATCCTCCGCCACCTGGAAATCAATTTGGGGAGGGTGATCGTCGTCCGCCCGGGTTATTGGAATTACTCGGTTTAACCAAGGATCAGGTTAGACAAATTCGTCAACTCAACCAAACTTTGCAACCGATTCGAAAAGAAGCACAACAAAGGTTGGCTTTGGCAAATAAGGCTTTAGACGAAGCAATTTATGCAGATGAAACAAATGACGAAATAATCAACCAAAGGCTAAAAGAGGTGCAAATTGCCCAAGGGGAATTAATTAGATCTAAGATCATGATGGAAACCTCGGTTAGAAAACTTTTGACCAGAGAGCAGTTGATTAAATTTAGAGAACTCCGTGAGCGAACTAAACTAAATCAACCTAATCCCGACAATCCCCCGCCCAATAATAAACCCTTTCAAAAGCGGAGAATCGGACAACCCAATCGTCCCCCAATTTAATTTTGAGTGTAGTTTTTCTCGATCATAGCCGTTTGTTTATTCAAACGGCTTTTTTTTATTTTTTAAAAACCACTGTGACAATTTTAAAAGTGTCACAATCCCTTTCCATTCATTTTTACAAACTGATATTCTCCAAATTGTTTCGCCTTTTTACTTTAAAATTACGCTTATTTCTGTTTGTTATTTTTGAGCAAAACATTGTAATCTCTATGACTAGATAGTTCAAAAACTTTAGAGTTTTTCCAAATGAACCCATTTCTAAGATTTTTATCTGAATTACAGGACATAACTTTAATGATTTGGTCAACCCTGATTGGTTTGACCAAAAGCCCTCGATACTTTAAAGAAATGTTCCACCAAATGGATTTGATCGGGGTTGGTTCAATTCCAATTATTCTATTGACCGGATTTTTTACAGGTGGCGTTTTGACTCTGCAAAGTTATCCGACATTAGCCTATTATGGTGGACAGAGTGAAACGGGCATGCTTGTTACTTCTTCCCTGATTCGGGAATTAGGACCTGTTTTGACCGCCCTAATGGTAGCCGGAAGAATCGGTTCAGCAATCTCCGCTGAATTAGGTTCAATGGTAGTTTCTCAGCAAATTGATGCAATGCGGGCTTTGGGAACTGACCCGATTCGTAAACTTGTCACCCCCAGAATTGTTGCACTTGTTCTAATGATGCCCCTTTTGACAGTTACCGCCGACATCTTTGGAATTATGGGCGGTGCAATTGCCGGTAATCAAATTTATGGACATGATTATAATGTTTTCTTAAATTCGATGAGAAATGGAATCCAAATTGAACACATTATCGGTGGAATGATGAAGCCCTTCGCTTTTGGATTCATCATCGGAATAATTTCTTGTCATAAAGGCTTAGGAACTTCAGGCGGAACAGTCGGAGTTGGTCGTTCGACAACAAATGCCGTCGTTTTATCATCAATTGTTGTAATTATTGCAGACTTTTTCTTATCACGGGTAATTCAAACTTTATTAGTTACCCGTTATTGATTTTTGTTTTTTCTAAATGAGCATGCAAGAACAAAATATTCCCGAAAATGGGTTAAATTTTCGTCCGGATCGCGTAATACCTGCCATTGAATTTCGGGATGTTCACCTTTCTTTTGATGAAAAGAAAATTCTTAATGGGATTAGTTTTAAAGTTAGGCGGGGTGAAACAAAGTTAGTTCTTGGTAGGTCGGGCGGAGGAAAATCAACCATTATTCGACTTATTTTAGGATTATTGAAACCTGATTCCGGGCAAATTTTAATTGATGGAGAAGATATAACCAATTTTGGCGAAGTTGAAATGATGACGGTTCGTCAAAAAATTGGAATGGTTTTTCAAGAGGGTGCTTTATTTGACTCGCTTTCCGTTTATGAAAATGTGGCGTATCGCCTCCATGAACAAAAAGTTGAGGAAGAGGAAGTCGAATCGGAAGTTCGCCGTATGTTACAATTTGTCGATTTGGAAGATGCCATTGAAAAAATGCCGAGTGAGCTTTCTGGAGGGATGCGCCGCCGGGTGGGAATCGCTCGGGCACTGGTTGGTGATCCAAAAATCGTCTTATTTGATGAACCTACTGCTGGTCTTGATCCCCCCACAGCGAGAACTATTTGTGAATTAGCCATAAAATTAAGGGACCTAGAAGATGTTTCATCTATTTTTGTAACCCATGAAATGCAAAATCTTGACTATCTTTGTTCAGAATATGCAACGGTCAACAGTGAAGGCGAGGTTATATTTGAAAAAGAAGGTGAAAAACTTTGTTTGATAAATACCGAGGTTATTATGCTACGTGATGGGCAAATAATTTTCAGTGGTAAGGATGAAAAATTACGAAATTCCGATGATAAATTTATCAACAGATTTATCAACGGTAGGTAAATTTAAGTCGAAATAAAACACCAAATTAAGTCGTTTTGTAAAACCAGATCAGAAATCTAAATTAAATATATGCCAGTTTCCAAGAAAAATTTAGTTTTTAGCCAGTTAAAAGTTGGAGTTTTTGCTTTGGCAGCACTAGCCGTATTGGGCTTGTTGATTTTAAATTCAACTGGTGATTTTAATCCTTTTCAAAAGAAAATGCACTTAAAAGCGCGTTTTGCAAGTGCTGACGGGTTGCGTGAAGGCGGTGAAGTTCAGTTTGCCGGAGTTCATATCGGAAAGGTTGAAGCCGTTCGCTTTTTGCCACCTGACAGCCCCGAAACTGAAAAACTTGAAGCAATCTTAAGTGTCGTGACCACTCTGGACGGAACTCCAATTACAGAAAGGATCCGAACGGATTCAACCGCACAACTCATTGCAACATCAGTAGTTGGGAACGATAAAATGATCAATATTACACCCGGAACAGTTAAGGGAAATTCAGTTTCGGAAAATCATGTTCTGGAATCTTCAACTGCCATTTCTATCAATCAATTAACTCAAACCGGAAACGATTTGCTCGAACAAATTAATAAACTTTCAATTCCTGCCAATGAAATTTTAAATAAAGCCAACCGTGGCGAAGGAACCCTTGGAAAAATCATTAATGACCAATCTTTATATAATGGTTTGGATGCCACAGTAGGCGAAGCAAAACTGACCATGCTCAAAATCCAAACTATTTTAGAGCAAGTAAAATCAGGAAATGGAACTGCCGGAAAACTTTTAAATGATCCAGCCCTTTACAACAGTCTCAACAAAACAATTGCTCAACTTGAAGGGATTTCTACTGATTTACGCGCCGGTAAAGGAACTGCGGGGAAATTTTTGACGGATGAGGCACTTTACAATGATGTGCGCGCAACACTTGTCGATGTTAAAGCCTCAATAGCCCGAGTCAATGGAATTGCCGATGATGTAAAATTAATGACTAAAGATTTAAATGACGGGAAAGGAACTGCCGGAAAATTTCTCAAGGATGACAAAATTTATAATGATGCCACTGTTGCCCTTGGTAAATTTAACACCTTGGCTGAAAAATTAGATTTGATGTTAAACGACCTACAAGCCGGGAAAGGAACTGCCGGAAAAATCCTGAAAGACGAAACGCTTTATAACAACATTAACCAAACCACTTCCAACGTCAATCAACTTTCAAGCGAAGCAACTAAAATGATTTACGATTTTCGCCAAAATCCCAAAAAATACCTAACAATTCAATTTAAACTATTCTAAAAGTGTTTCGCCCTAAAATTTATCCATTAAAAAAGCCCAAAGAAATCAACCCTTGGGCTTTTTGCTAATTGTTGCTAAAGCTTATTTTAACTGGCAAATATCCAACACATTCATATCTGTATAATCCAGATTTTCACCACCCATTGCCCAGACAAAGCTGTAATTCGACGTTCCAACTCCCATATGAATTGACCAGGGCGGCGACAATACGACTTCTTCATTTCCCATAATCATTGTCCGGGTATCTTCGGTTTGTCCCATAAAGTGCATAATTCTGGCTTTTCATCCAGAT
>DAORIL010000590.1:0-4425 GCA_035438525.1 Pyrinomonadaceae bacterium | reverse complement strand
GTGCTTCGGTTCGTTCATTTGCCAAATTCTTATTCAAACCCAAATACATTTCCCGGGTGGCGGGGTCAAGATCCTGGACAGTATATTTTTGTCCGTTAGCTTCTGCCAAAACTTCACCATTTTGTGCTTTTGCAATGGTCACAATTGCCAAAAGTAAAGTTATAAGGGCAATATTTTTCAATAGTTTCATTTAATTCTTCCAAAAATATTAATTTATTTTTCAGATGTTGCAACGAACTTTTCCGATGCACAAACTTTGCAAAAATTTTGAATAGATTAGCATAAATTCACCTCTAAAGTTTAATCTGCTAAAATCAATTTGGAGGATTTTCAAAATGTCTGAATTACGTTTTAGCGGAACGGTTGATCATTTGGCGGTTAAATGCGAGGATCTGTCGAAATCGGTTGATGAATATAAAAATCTTGGTTTTACGGTCGAAACTGTTTTTGAGGATTGGGCAATGATGCGCGATGCAAAAGGTTTTGGGATTGCCTTGCTTCCGCCGGATTCTAAACATCCGCCACACATCGGCTTAAAAGTAGAAACAATGGAGGAATTGGAAGCCGCCGCCAAAAAAGAAGGTCGTCCAATCAAACCTCACCGTGACGGAACTTCATCGTTTTATACCAAAGGGGTTGATGGAAATATTGTTGAACTAATTTATTATCCTAAAAATTAAAATTTCCACGAAGCAAAACAAGTGACCCAAAGGAGAAAAATAAATAAAAAAAAACTTCGCGCCCGCTTTTTGAAACTTCGTGGATAAACTTTACTCGACGATTTCAAACTGAACCCACTGCGCTGCTAGATTGTTCTTATCCTTTGCCAGATTATCTCTGACTATTATTTGCAAAATATATTCACCCGGTTTTAATTCATCGCCCAAAGAAAGTTTACCGCCAAACAAAACTCGATTCATATCTTTTTGTTCGCTAGTGTCCACAGCTTTTAAAGGATTGTTCACAATCGGTTTTCCATCCTTAAAAATCCGGATTTGAGTTTGTAAATTAGGTTTCTGCGTTTGATCTAATTTTGCATTATAAATTTCCAGAGCATAGCGCAAAAAAGTTCCTTGCTGAAATTTTCTGAGCGAAGTGTCATTGCGTGGATCGCCTTTGCCAAGGGTTATATCGTTAACCGTCGAACTCGGAGGCAATGGCGTTTCACCTTCAACAAAGTTTTCCAAAATAATTCCCGAAACTGTTAATCTGCCTTTTTTTAAGTCGGGGACTTCGACAAACTGGCTGGCTGAACCGATTTTAGAAGTAACTAAATCACGCACCGCCACGCGCATCTGAAATGCACCCGGTTTTTTGACCCGAAAAACAAAGCTGTAAACAAAACCTTCGTCTAACATCCGTTGCACGCTGTCCGCTGCCACATTTAATCGGTAAGTTCTTCCAACCTGGTCAATAGTTGCCCCGTTTTCGCCAAAACCTGCCGCTAAAATCTCAAAAGCAAGTTTTTTCGTGCCGTCAGGATTATCAGTAAAAGTTAAATTTTTTGCATCAATATGGAGAAATGAATTTACAAAGGAACCCGTTTCGTTATTGCCGAAAATTGTATTTAATCTCAAACCGACATCGCTTGCTGAAAATGGAGAAAAGAGTGCGTCAAAGGTTTGTCCGGTTGGGTTATTAACCGTTTCCATCGGTTTATCATCCGTAAAACCAAAAAAACCATTGCGATAACGAACAAAAACACCGGGACGTTTGACTTTGACTTCTAATTTGTTAAAGCGCAATTTTTTGGCATCAAAACTTTCTGAATCAGGTTGATAACCTAACAAGTAATAGCCTTTTTGGTCTTCGAGGGCATAGAATATTCCGTCTGTTAAATCATTTCGTTCAAAAAAAGTAAAGCCGCCGGTTTGCTCAGATAAAATCCTCAGACCTTCTTTACTTTCGGTGTTTTGTTGGGAACGGTTTTGTAACGCTTGAATTAAATCTTGTCCGCTGGTTGCCTCCGCTGCGGTTAACATTGTATTGACTAAACCTTTGGCATCAAATGAGTAAATCGAAACTGAAGCTCTGTTGCAAAAATCAGTTAAACGATTAAGAGCGTCATTCATTCGTTTGCATTGGTCTAAATCTGTTTCTCCTGTTTGTGAATTCATAGTGCAAACGGGAAAACCATCCGAAAAAAGCATCACCGATTTTCTGCCGGGAAGCTGCTTCATTCCTTTGACCACATAATTGATTGCGCCTAAGGTTCCAACTGAAAAAATATCATTATAAAAATTGGTGTTATAGGTTTGCTGTTCAACTGCCAAAGTATCAATCGTAGTAGAATCTGAACTTGAAGTGCTGGTGCCATCAGTTTGGTCATTTGTATGGTCAGTTAAGGACTGATTCATATCAATTTGTCCAAGCGGCGAAAAGGGGGTGATTCCCGAACGTCCCATCGGATTCCATTTTAATTTGTCGATTATCGCTAACAATTGGCGTTTATCTGAGGTAAATTGCTGGGTGGTTCCTGCACCGTTCCCGGCAACAATAATTGCAACCAGATCATTGGGCTGCATCTGCTCATTTACAAATCTTTTGAGGGAGGCTCGCACCCGAATCATACTTTCAAAAGATAAACCCAAATCATCAACGATCAGGGCAACAGTCCGTTTTACTTCCTCAGGTTTTAATTCAACCGGGGGAACGGGCATGGCTCGGACATCTTCATTGGGGGAACCTTTCTTTTTAATAGGCGGGGCGGCTTTATTTTGTCCGGCAACATTAACAAACAAAAAATTGGTAAGATCCTGTTTTTTCCCATTTTCGTAAATTTCAAATTCTTCCGGCTTTAAGTCATTGATAATTTTGCCATTTTTATCTGTCACGGTAACATCAACCTGAATCAAAGTGGTAGAAAACTTAACCACATCATCATCAGGCGGGGTTGGGGAAGTTTTAGGATTTTGGGCAAAAGCTGAAAAAGTAAAAAGTGTAATAAGGAATAAAAAAAGACAAAATTTCTGCATGATAAACTCCAAGAAACAAAATAGATGCGGTTATGATATAACGATAATCGTCTGGTTTGAAAGGCAAATTTTGTAAGAAATTGTAAAGAATTGAAAGTAAATTAAAATGGAGAAATTGAACCGTAAATTTTACACACGAAAAGATACTTTGCAGATTGCACGGGAAATTTTGGGTAAAACTTTAGTTGTTCCAACCGAAGGCGGGCAACGGGTTTCGGGAAAAATTGTCGAAGTTGAAGCTTATCTAGGGGAAATTGATAAAGCTTCGCACGCCTACAATGGCAGACGGACTGCACGAAATGAAATTACCTACAACATTGGCGGTAAAGTCTATATTTTCTTTATTTACGGAATGTATTGGCAGCTCAATATTGTCACAAATGCGGCTGAAATTCCTCACGTTATTTTGATTCGTGCGGTTGAACCGATTGAAGGAATTGAAATAATGCGGGAGCGGCGGGGAAAGATGAAAGACCAAAATTTAACTTCGGGTCCGGGAAAACTCTGCATTGCTTTTGGAATTGACAAAAGTTTTAATGGGGAAGATTTGCTTGGGGATAAAATTTGGCTTGAAAATGGTGAAAATATTTCTGATGACCAAATCGAATCGGGGAAAAGAATCGGAATTGATTATGCTCAGGAATTTGCCGAAAAGCCCTGGCGATTTTGGTTAAAAGGGAATCAGTTTGTGAGTAAAAAGTAATTGATTTTGGTGAAATAGGGATATTTTATAAAAAAAATGGGAAATCGCGGAAGATTGATAATTTCTTTGAAAAACACAGAAATCAATCTTCCGCGCTGACCAAACGCGGAACAAAAAGGAAGCGATTGACTAATTGAAGAAAAGTCGGTCAGTTGCTTCCTTTATTTTTTATAGTTCTCCGCGCAAATGACTGCGGTAAGTTTCTAATTGCTCTTCAAAACTTTCTAATACTTCTTTTTCTTTTTCTGCCCAACGGGGATCAGTGGAAGGAATGTTTTTGCCATTTTCAAGCCAAGTTACAAGTTTTGAGTCTTTTATAAAAAACTTTTCAAATGCCGTAAGCGGAAGATTTGCACCTTTGGCTAAAGATTTTGTTTGGCTGTTTTTGGCGGTAGATTTTATTAGCAACAAAGGTTTTCCAAATTCGTAAAAATAATCATCGACCGTTGCTCGTTCATAATTACTCCAAATAACCCGGATTTTCTTTGTCGAAAGTTTTTGACGATAAACCAGATAGTCAAAACCGCTACTTGCGTCTTCCCCAATGCTGAATGTTTTTAACGAATAGCCCCGTTTGTTCTTTTCAAAGGTTTTTTCAATGGAATTATCTTGAGCAAAGGCAGAACAACTCAACACAAATGCCAAAATTAAAGTTAAAAGAATTTTCATAAATTATTCGTATTTTATTTAGATTATGTGAATCAATAGTAGAAATTTAGTAAAAGTAAAGCAAAGGTCAATTTGCCT
>DAORIL010000589.1:0-4426 GCA_035438525.1 Pyrinomonadaceae bacterium | reverse complement strand
ACAAAGAATAAACACCCCACAGAGCCAAAATCGTATTGGTAATAAAACTTGCCCGATACCACGTTCCAGGAGTTTTGTAAGTCAGAAAGATTGCGTATGCCACCGGATATAAAGCAATTAAACAAGCTGAGGTGAGACCGATGAATAAGCCAAATTCTTTAACCGCAGTTTGCTTGAATCGTCTAATCATCAAAAAATTAAGATAAAGTATCCCGATTAAAATAGCATATCCCCAGTAGTTTGCTGAAAATGTATAAATTTGAAAATACAAAAAATACAAATATTGTTTGGCTCCTAAAAATGGCATCGTGTAATTAATATCGATTCCAAATACCCAATTTCGATAAGCAAAATAGCTAAATGCCAAAATAATTGACGAAATAATCAGCGGATTTTTTTTGTAAATAATGCCTAAAATAAATAACAAAAACATTATTGAAGTTGCATAAATTTCTTTGCAAAAAATAGATAAGAAAGCAAAAAATGTGATTAATAAAATCAAAGTGACGGATTCTTTTTCTGATTTCTCAAGATAAATAATCAAGAAATAGATTGCCAGCAACGCAAAAAATAACCCTTCTAAATAATGCCGCGTGGCGATAAATTGAGTTACCACTAAAGTCGAAGGAAGCAACAACCAGGTTACCACCATACTCATAGAGACAAACGAATCCTGCGTTATTTTTTTTGCAACTTTAAATAAAACTACTGAGGTGAGTAATAGTGATAAAAGGCTATGAATATATGCCGCTAAAGGATTAAAACCAAACAGCTTAAAATCAACCCAATAAGATAGAATCTGCATCGGAACAAAAGCTCTGCTAAATTTTCGCATCGTTTCCGCATCAGCAAAAATATTTATTGGATTGCCAATGGTTGAAACATAATAATATTGAAAGGTGTCGTCCTCATACCACCATTTAAAGAGAGCCGGAAAGTAAAATAGTCCAAAAATAACCAGTAAAACTAAAATGAAGAATTTAGTTGAGCGATTTGAAAAAACAATTATCCCTAACATCTGTGATGCCTCCAATTCGATTGATTTAGTTAGGGGGGAATTCTTAAATTATTTTGGGGGGAATTTGTTTACAGACTGATCACGACCAAATTTCAGCTAGTTTAATTTGGCTTGAGACCTCAGTAATTACATTTTTGCCAAATGGTTATTGCGATAATAACCAAGAGACGAAGAGACTTATCTTTTTCAAAAGGCACAATTTATTCTATTCAGTTCTAATCTGGAGGGGTTTGGTTTTAGGGGATGGCTAAACTATAGAAAATATACACTTAGCTTGTCAAATCTTTTATTGAAAAGTAACGCTAACTATATTATTTTTTGAGACTCCAACCTAAAGATTTTTCACAGTTGATTCAATTTCTCACACCTTGTAATATCAAATTACTCTAAAATTATGGAAGCAATTTTTGGAAAGACAGGACTCATCGCCAAGTTTCACGATGAATACGAGTTCCGCGAAGGTCAAATCAAAATGGCTGAAGCGGTTTTGCGGGCATTTGAAGAAAAAAAACATTTAATCGTCGAAGCAGGAACGGGAACAGGCAAAACGCTTGCCTATTTGGTTCCGGCAATTGCCTACGCGCTCGAAAAAGGGCAAAAAGTTATCATTTCGACCGGAACAAAAGCCTTACAAGAGCAATTGATGGAAAAAGATATTCCATTTTTGCAAAAGGTGATGCCGAAAAAATTTAAAGCATCCTATATGAAAGGGCGTTCAAATTACGCCTGTCTCTACCGCATTAAAAAAGCTGAAACACAACCGATTTTAGAAAGTTTGGACGAATTTGATTCATTTCAACAAGTCTCTCGTTGGTCTCGTGAGAGCGAAACAGGCGACAAAGCCGAATTAACCGATTTGCCCGAAAATCTTTCGTATTGGCGCGACATCAATGCCAAAGGCGAAACTTGCATCGGGCAAAAATGCGCTGATTATGACCTTTGCTACATTACGCGAATGCGTCAACGGGCGATGGAAGCCGATATTGTTATCGTCAATCATCATTTATTTTTTGCTGATTTGAACATTCGCGGCAACGAATTCGGCAAAGTTTTGCCTGATTACGCAGCCGTAATTTTTGACGAAGCGCATTTGATCGAAGACATTGCGGCGGAATATTTTGGCAACCAAGTCTCGTCTTTTCAATTAGATGAGTTAATTGGCGATGTCGGGCGTTTGCCGATTACGGATGTTGCGCTCGATAAAGATCTGACCAAACAATGCGGGCGAATTATCGGTTTTGCCGATCAGTTTTGGGCAAGATTTTCGCAAGGACGCGGACAAGACGGACGTTTTCCGCTTCAACCCAGCAGCTTTTCGAGCCAAGCCAAAACGGGCGAAATTCTACCGACACCACTCGGCGAAGCTTATTTTCAATTAGATACGGCAATGCAACGTCTGGAAACAACTTTGTCCAAACTTTCCGAAGACGAAAGCGAGATTGAATCAGTGGTTCGCCGCACCCGCCAAATTCGTTTTGATCTCGAATTTATCGCCTCGCAATCGGAAAAGAATTTTGTTTATTGGCTCGAACGTCGCGGGCGCGGAATGTTTTTGCGGGCTTCGCCGATTGATGTTTCTTCCCTGCTCCAAGACAAGCTTTTTGACAAGGTTGAAACTGCCGTTTTGACTTCGGCAACTTTATCGAGCAACGGCAAATTTAACTTTATCAAAGACCGTTTAGGTTTGGATAATGAAAAGACGGCAAGCCTTTTAGCCCCAAGCAGTTATGACTATCACAAACAATCAATTTTGTATCTGCCGAAAACGATGCCCGATCCGCGCAGTGATGATTTTTTGCATCACGCGGCAAACGAAATCGTTAAAATTTTGAACGTGACAAATGGACGAGCATTTGTGCTTTCGACTTCAAACAGTTCAATGAATGCGCTCTATGAACTCGTTTCTCTGCGCGTCAATTTCCCATGTTTTGTTCAGGGCACGATGTCAAAAACAGGTTTGCTTGACCGTTTCAAACATACTCGAAACGCCGTTCTATTTGCGACTTCCAGCTTTTGGCAAGGCGTGGACGTGCGCGGCGACCAACTTTCGTGCGTCATCATTGATAAATTGCCATTTGCCGTTCCAACCGATCCGATTGTCGCCGCCCGCACCCGCTACATTGACGAACAAGGCGGAATGTCATTTTTTGAATACAGCGTTCCAAATGCGGTTATCACACTCAAACAAGGCGTTGGACGTTTGATCAGAAGTGCGACAGATAAAGGAGTTATCGCAATTTTAGACCCACGTTTGCGAACCAAAGGCTACGGCAAAGATTTTATTAACAGTCTGCCGAAATGTCGGATTACAACGGAACTAAAAGATGTGAATAGCGTATTTAATGGCTGAGGTTTAGCAAAATGAAAAAGAAAATCGTAGTTATTTTTCTGACATTTATTCTTGGCGTTGTTGCATATTTAACCATTCCGCTGCCATATTTTGATGAAGATTTTCCCAAAGATGTGCCAATTGCTTTAATCCCAAACGCACAAAATAAAGGCGAAAGGTGCAAGAGAAAAACAATTTATGTAACCGAAAAAGCAAAGCAATATCACGAAGGAGAAGGTTACCAATTTGTCGTAAACGATTATTGCGCTAATTTACAAAAAGAATTAGTTGATGCAATAGAAAATCAAAATATTGACAAAGTTCGAGATTTAATTGCAAAAGGCGCGAACCCAGATTCAGTTGATTTTTCTACCTTTGAACCTATTTATCCAATCATTAAAGCCAGCTATAAAAAAGATGTAAATTTAATGAAATTGTTACTTGATAATGGTGCTGATGTGAATCAAGAGTATTCATGTTGTATGTCTAGTAGCACTCCGTTAAGCAATGCTGTTCAATATGGCGATAAAAACCTAGTCGAATTATTGTTGGAACGTGGCGCAGACGCGAATTACAGATTTAAATATGACAATTCCTGGAGAAATTCAATAATTGATGATGCTTTGGTAAAAAATGATTTTGAAATGGCAGAAATGCTGACCGCAAAAGCCTGCAAAGATTCAATCAGTTGCCGGGCAAAGTCCCGCGCCAAGAAAGTCTGGTATTTCTTTGAGAATACTTTAGTTAAACGATCAAATTAGATGTCTTTTTCCTCTTATAAATTTATTTTGGCTGCCTTTTCCACGGATTACACTTGCTGCAAGTTCCATTTGGTTCAGTTATGACAAGTTTTAAATTATTTACATTTCCCTTTGCGGGAATTTCAATTGGTTCGGCGTGACTCTGTTTATAAGTTGCCTTGTCGTTGACAACCGCGCGAATTATATAACGCAGTCCATCTGAAACCTTTAAGGTAAATGTCCCGTCGTCTTTGGCTTGAAAGGCGTAACCCATTGAGCCTTCGGCATATTCAACTTCTTCTGCGCTTACCATTGCATTTGGAGCAGCTTTTCCATCAG
>DAORIL010000588.1:0-4428 GCA_035438525.1 Pyrinomonadaceae bacterium | reverse complement strand
TTAAAGCCATAGTTTTGCGCGTTGATTCGCCGGGTGGTTCTGCACTTGCTTCTGATTTAATGTGGCACGCAATCGAAAATGCCAAAGCTAAGAAAAAGCCGGTCGTTGTTTCAATGGCTGATTATGCGGCTTCGGGTGGTTATTATATTTCTTGTAACGCCGATAAAATCGTGGCTCAACCAAACACCTTAACCGGTTCAATCGGAATGTTCACCGGCAAAATGAATGTCAAAGGTTTGTATAATTGGTTGGGAATCAGCAATGAATACATTATGCGCGGTAAAAATGCCGGACTTTTCCGCGAAACGGAAAAATGGTCGGAAAGTGAACGCGCTAAAATGGTCGAATCGGCAAATACTGTATATAAAGACAACTTTTTACCAAAAGTCGCCAAAGGCAGAAATATGACGACCGAAGCAGTTGATGCTATCGGACAAGGTCACGTTTGGACAGGCACGCAAGGTAAAGAAAAAGGCATCGTTGACGAAATCGGCGGAATGGAAAAAGCCATCGAAATTGCTAAACAGTTAGCCGGTTTGCCAGCCGATAAAGATGTAAAACGAGTTGTTTTACCTGCTCCGCGTCCGTTTTTCGAGACTTTATTTGATGACAGCGGTGACAGCGAGGCTAAAGCCAAAGCTAAACAGCAAGAGGCTCTCATTAGTGTAATGCCAAAAGAAATGCAGCGGGCTTTACGGTTTGCAGCGATCTTTGACCAAATGAATCGCGGGGAAGCAATTATGATGTTACCGTTTGATTTGGAAATTAAATAAACTTTGAAAATCGAAGGCAGAAACCCGCACGAAAGTCGAGGGTGTCCAAGCTGAACATCTATAACGATTTAATACACTTGCTGACGCGCGTGTTTCCGCCAATTTAAATAAAAGAAGACGAGCCGATTAAGACTCGTCTTTTTAATTTTGCACAGATTAAAATCTCAGTTTTTCTCTAATAGTCGCTTTTGGTTTATCGGGATATAAAAATTAATCTTCGGATTCTTCCGATTCATTCTCATCATCAACTTCCTCGATTGTTTCAATTTCATCGTTGGTTATTTCTTCTACTTCATCGCTCATTTTTATCTTTCCTCCAAAAAATTATTATAGGATTTGATAATAAAATTTGCTGATTAAATCCATGTTAGGTCAATAAAAAATCATTGTTAATTTTGCAAAGAAAAAACGAGCCGTTTCCGGCTCGCCTTTTTCTATCCCCCTTGTTCGTTTGGTTTTAGAAGTTGAATCTAAAAACAAATTGGATTTGGCGGTTTGAACCAAGTCCAACTGTTCTGCCAACTGTTGAACGAAGCAAGCCAAAAGTTGAACCTGCTGCGCCTTGGGTAAAGGCTTGACCGGGTTGAATCACGTTTGAAGTTCCGACCGAATAAAATCCCGTTCCCGCATTATAACTCAAACTTGGTAAAGCATTGCTTAAAGTTACTGACGGATTAGCAAAGTTTGTTCGGTTGAAAACATTAAACATTTCCGTGCGAAACTCAAAGTTCATTGATTCCGAAAAGTGGAATTTCTTGGCAAAAGTTAAATCAATTTGTTGGAAATTTGGTCCCGAAAGTTCATTGCGCGGGAAATTACCAAAAGTCCCCGCATCTGGGATTGCAAAGGCTGCCGGATTGATAAAATTACGGTCATTGTTCAAATAAGGATTGACTCCGGCAATCAAATTCGGACGGCGAATGTTGCGTGAATTACCGCCGCCGGGTGTATTGACGACTGCGACAAATCCTTCCGGCAATGATGGAAAACTTGCGCCAAAGGTTGGAAGGTTTGCTGTGAAGCCGTTAGCAACGACTGGCGAGCCAACCACACCCGGTTGAAGCGGACATCCTGCTGCCAATTTACATTGAATGACAACATCAGGGCGAACTACCAAAACTTCAATCGGAACACCGCTACGGGCATTGATAATGCTTCCGATTTGCCATCCGCCGAGCAAAATATTACCTGTTTTTCCAAAATCAAATTTTTTGCCGTCGCCAATCGGTAATTCATACAACGCACTAACATTGAAAGTATGGCGAATATCAAAATTGTTGCGTCCGCGATCAGCTTCAAAGTTATCCAATTGAGCCGAAGTTCTGGCTTCGTTTGAACCTGCGGTTAAACCTTGGCTCTTGGCAAAAGTGTATTGAGTATTGACAGTCAAGCCGGTGCTAAAACTGCGAACCAGCGATAATTGCAACGCATTATAACTGTCATCGCCGCCACTTGTTTTATAGTCAACTTCGGCGAACGGACGATTTTGCGTTGTGCCTGAGAGAATATCAAACTCACGGACAGTATTAACTCCGATAACTCTTCCGCCTGCATCAGTTCGATTGATAACACCAACTCCGGTCGGTAGATTTGCACCGTTCAAAATTGTCGTTTGTCCCGGCAAAATTTTATTGGCAACGCTTCTTAAGAATAAATTGCGTCCCTGACTGCCAACGTAACCAACTGTCGAAATAAAATTATAAGGAAGATGCTGCTGCCACGAAAAGCTGTATTGATAAACAGTTTCGGGGATTTTGTAATTGTTTGAATAAGCACGCGGCTGATATTGGCGATTGGTTGGATTGGCAGCAAAACTGGCAACGATGTTTGGTATGTTTGCCGGAAAAGCTAACAACGAACCGCTGGTAACCGTTGAACTGACACGATCACTTTCAATCGGTTGAATTTGGTCTTCGGTTTGACCGGGACCGTAAAAAATACCGAATCCGCCACGCAGAACTGTATTTCCGCCTGCAAAAAATCCTTCACCTTTTTGATTTGGTGACCAGGTTAATCCGATTCGCGGACCAAAATTGGTTTTTGATGATTGGAAAGCAGCTTCATTTGAAGGACGAATCGTTCCGTTGGCAATATTAAACAAAACCTGTGCGTCATTTTTTTCACGCAACGGTGCATAGTATTCGTAACGCAAACCGTAGTTCAAAGTTAAACCCGGACGAATCTTCCATTCGTCTTGAGCATAGCCGATGTAATATTCTTGCTGCGCTAATCTTTGTCCGGTAAATCCATTATTAAAAGGGCTTGGCGCGCTGACATCGCCTAAATATTGAACCGAAGTCGGTGTATTTGCCAAAAATGCGGCTAAGTTTGAAAAGGTATAAGTTGTTCCGCCCAAACGGTCTGTGTAAAGCCGAATCAAGCGAACTTCACCGCCAAATTTGGTATTGTGATTGCCTTTGATCCAGTTCAAACTGTCAATAAAACCAATCGAATAAGGTGTATAAGGTTGTCCTCGCCCGTTAGTTGCGCTATTGGCACGAACCAATCCGCCCGGGATCGAAATTCCTGACGAAGTTCCTTGTCCGGCGATTCCGGTATTGGCAACGCTGCCCGAAATATTCAAGATAATGTTGGAAAAATCTAATCCGCCAACCGTTGGAGCCGAACCGTTGATTCGAGTTCTCGCCCCATTGTAGCCGACTTTGAATTCGTTGATTAACGAGCCATTTTTATTGAACCATTGATAACCGGCGACACCATTTTGCGGAACGGCTTCGATGCGGGTGACGCGACCTGAAATTCCTTCGGGAGCAACATCCGTCCCTTGGTCACGGAAAAAGCGGAAATAAAGTTTATTAGACGAGTTAACTTGATAGTCAAACCGAACCGCCGCCGCTTTTTCGTCGGTGCTTTCATTGGCTTGTAATTGCAAAATGTCAAACCCGTTAGTTGCTGAGGCACCTGTCAAAACGGTGGCAGCGGATGAGCGAAATGCTGCTATAAACGGCTGAATGGCAGGATTAACCGGGGTGTTAGTTCCCGGGATGAGTGCGCCTGCTTGGGCTAAACTCAAACTTGGTGCGGCTTCGACAAAGTTTAAGCCGAAACGTCCGCGATATTGTTCATAAGAAGCGAAAAAGAATAATTTGTTTTTGATGATCGGTCCACCGATGGAGCCTCCGAATTGGTCGAGCTGCAATTTACTTTTATCAATTCCGGGCGAAACATTATCGAAAAAGTTGCGGGCATCGAGTGCATCCCGCCGTAAATATTCAAAAAGTGAACCGTGAAACTGATTGCTGCCCGATTTAGTGACAACACTGATTTGTCCGCCGGTCCCGGTTCCAAATTCTGCGGGGAAATTACTTGATTCAACGCGGAACTCCTGCACATTTTCAAGACTTGATTGCAGACGGAACGGTGAGGGAACTTCACCATTCAAATTACCCGGCGAAGCGTCAATAATTGCTGAACCTTCAACGCCATCATAACGAATAATGTTTTGCTGCACGGCGCGACCCGAAAAACGAATGTCGCCGAATGTTCCGGTTCCGCTATTGGCTGCACCCGGAGCTTGTAAAGCCAATTGTGCAAGCTTGCGACCGCTGTTTGGTAATACGGCTACTTCACGCGGCGAAATATTAACGCTCATACTGGCCGAAGAAATGTTCAGAGGAATTTCTTCACCCGAAAC
>DAORIL010000587.1:0-4429 GCA_035438525.1 Pyrinomonadaceae bacterium | reverse complement strand
CTATCCGAACCACCGCATTTGACTCCTAAAACCAATTCGCTGGCAGAAAATTCCTCACGTTTGTCTTCGTCCACAATCGGAAGCATTTTTTGGACTTCTTCTAAGCCTTTTTCGACTGCTTTTTGTGTTCCGCCAACTTCTTGAATCCCAATTTTGGCAAACGGTTTATTGATTCGATACTCACGATTTAATAAGAATTTTTCGACTTTCGGAAGATTTGTTTTCTCGCAGCCTAAATCAATTAAAATTACTCCGCCAACATTTGGATGATCTGCGTAATTTGCTAAGGTGCGAAGCATAATTTCAATGTTTTCAGCATCTTGGCAGCCGCAACCTTTGTTATGCGGAATTGCCACCACACCATCAACATTTGGAAAAAGTTCGCGTTTATAATGCAAAAATTCCGACATCATCGAAATGTTGGTAGCTTCGTGTGAAGCACACATCGAGGTCGGAACGATCAAAACAAAATTTCGGGTTCCAACTCTCCCATCTGGACGTTTAAAACCTTGAAATGTGGCCCGGTCAGACAATTCGAAATAATCAGGTTGGGGGGTAGCCAAATTTTCAGGAAGATCGCGGACAATCGGGACTTCATTTGACATATTGTCATGCGTAATCCATTCACCTGCATTAATACCAAGAGATGTTCCAATCGGCTGACCATATTGTAAAACAAACTTTCCTTTTGGAATATCCCGCACTGCAAAACGGTGCCCCAATGGAACACCCTGTTTTATCATGACAGTTTTATCATTTGATAAACGAACCGAAAGATTTGCCGGGATTTCGTTTTTGACTACCGCGACATTATCCTTTGGATTGACCACAATCGCGTATTTACTGATTAAGGGAACTTTGTTTTCAGTTACAAGTAGCATATTTATTCATTTTGATTAACACAAAATCGTGTTAATCGGTTAACCAACCTCCGCAATAACATCCGGCAAAATTAAAGTTCGGTAACTTGGGTGAAGGCGCACTAATAATCCAGGATTTTCATCAATTTGTTTGGCTAATTCAGTTTGATCACTACTCAAATTTGTTTCTACTACTTTCTTAAAAGTTTCAATTTTCGCCGGGGCGGTCGAAGCATCAACAATAGATTGAACAATTCGTTTTGCAGTTAGAATTGCTAATGGGGCTAAAGTTAAAATAAATTTAGCGTTCCTGCATTCAGTTTCATCTGCTTCGTTGGTGGTGGCACCACCCGCTTTGAATTTCGAAATATGATGTTCCAAAATGCTTTCGGAAATTGGAATTACTCCAACAAAATCATTTAAAGTAGCACCCGAAAAAGGTTTAATATAACACAAATGTGAATTTCCATTAGCTTCTGGTCCATGACCGAGGAAAAAAATGTCAATTCCGCCCAGCGATTCGATTTTTTCTGAATATTGAATCATATCAGATTCCAAATCCGTCGATTCAGTTTGCATCGGAGTAAAGCTTTTTATTTTTCTGAAAAAATCTTCGCCTAATAGTCTTTCAAAATCGCGAACAAAACTAAACGAGTTGTTCATTCGCATCGGAGCTAACGAATCTTGGGTAAAAACATGGAGCCGTGCGAGCAAATCATCAATTTCGTTGGTTCTAGCTAAATTGCCAAGTTTTTTATGTAAAGCTTGTGCTCCACGACCGCCAAGCAGCACAAAGACAATATCGCCTTCTTTTTTACGGGCAATATTTTGCAATTCTTCAAACATTGCATCGCCGACGGCGTCTTCCTTTGCTAAGATTTCATATTCAAGCGGATGTGGTTTGAAGCGGGAAAATATACTTTCGTCTTCTACACCTAACCAAATGTTTTTACCAATTTGACGACGAGTTAAATTTTTCAGTTTTGGAACAGCCATTTAAATTGTTTGACCTTATTTTTTAAGAAATGGTTTTACCAATTACAAATTAAGATATATTTTTAACATATCGGCAGAAATATATCAAGCCCAAAAAGTTAGCCTTAAAAATAAAGTAATTTAGCCATTTATCTTTACTTGACAAGCCAAACTTTTTAGTGCTATAAAACTCAAATTGGTATAACCTTTGAAAAATATTACATAACCAATATTAATATTAACATTAAAATAAATGAGTTTTTCGGGATTAGAATTAAACGGAAAAACCGCTGTTGTCATTGGCGGGACTTCGGGAATTGGACGTGCAATTGCCCATGGATTAGCAGATGCCGGGGCAAATGTTGTTGCTTCTTCCAGACGAGCTGAGGAAGTTGAAAAGACAGCTACCGAGATCGAAGAAAAAGGAAGTCAGACACTGCGCCTGACTTCAGATGTTTCAAATAAGGATTCCTTGCAAACTCTCCTAAATGAATGTCTTAAGTCATTCGGAAGAGTGGATATTCTAGTCAATTCCGCCGGGGTAACCAAAAGAACCCCGACCCTTGATTTGCCTGAAGATGAGTGGAAATGGATTCTTGATACCAATTTGACCGGAACTTTGCGGGCGTGTCAGGTTTTTGGTAAACAAATGGTTGAACAAAAATACGGGCGAATCATCAACATTGCCTCCCTTTCGACCTTTGTGGCCTTATATGAAGTTGCTGCTTACGCCGCCTCAAAAGCTGCTGTCGCTAGTTTGACCAAATCTTTAGCAATCGAATGGTCACAACACGGAGTTAATGTGAACGCTATTGCGCCAGGAGTTTTCAAAACTGCCCTCAATACCCAACTTTTAGAATCCACAGACCGAGGTAAGGAGTTTTTATTGCGAACACCGATGAAACGATTTGGAAAAGTCGAGGAACTGGCAGGTGCGGCGGTCTTTTTGGCATCTGATGCGGCAAGTTTTGTCAATGGCGAAGTTTTGGTCGTAGATGGCGGATTTTTGGCTTCCGGAGTTAATCAATAATTTTTTGTTGATTTTATGAATTTGTTATAAGTTTTAACAAATTACTAGAAATTAAAAAAAAATAATGATATTTTTATATTCATAACTTCTTATTACGGTTGTCAAACAAAAACTTGTGAATGAATTAGTAGAAAAGACCGAACGTCTTTTACGAATGTTAAGGGACGAGAAACTCGGCGGCGTTTTAATAAATTCTCAACATAATTTTGCCTGGTTGACTGGCGGCAAAAATAATGGAGTCGATTTGAGCCGAGAAAATGGCGTTAGTTCTTTGCTAATTAGAAATGACGGAAAACGATTTTTAATTGCCAATCAAATTGAGATGCCGCGAATGGTGGCAGAAGAAATATCTGAAAACGATTTTGAACCCATTGAGTTTGATTGGGAAGCCGATAAAATCAACGGGACTTTTGTTTTAGAATTAGCCCAAACTTTAATTGAAAAAAATATAAATTTAGCCTCCGATATATTTTACAGTCCAAACTTTCGAGTTATTGAAGGGTCTATTTCCAAATGCCGTTATCAATTAACTAACGAAGAAATTGAACGATTCAAAAAATTAGGTAAAGATGCGGGCGAAGTTTTAGGTCACATTTATTCAAAAATCGAAGTTGGACAGAGCGAAATCGAAATTGGCAATATCGTCAAATTTGAGTTAGGCAGACGCGGTATAAACTCCGTTGTGACATTAGTTGCAGCTGATGAACGGATCAATAATTTTCGCCATCCGATTCCAACCGAAAATGTTTGGAAAAAAGTTTTAATGATAGTGGTTTGTGCCAAACGTGATGGTTTAATTGCTTCCCTATCCAGAATTTTTTGTGTGGGTGCGATTTCGGATAAATTGAGAAAAAGAACTGATGCCGTTGCAAAAGTTCATGCCCAAATGATGCACTCGACCCGCCCAAATGCGATTGGGGAAAATATTTTTGAAATAACTCAAAAAGCATACACTGATGCGGGATTTCCAAATGAAGAAACCAAACATCATCAAGGTGGAGCTTGCAGTTACAAAACACGGGATTGGGTTGCTCATTCGCAATCAAAAGAACAAGTAAACATAAATCAAGCATTTGCCTGGAATCCAAGTATTACCGGAACAAAATCAGAGGAAACTATTTTAGTTAATGAAAACCAAACTGAAATAATTACGTCATCGCCAAATTTTCCAACCATCTCTAATGTAATAGATGGAATTGAATATTTAACGCCCGATATTTATATTTTGTAAAACTATGGAAACAAACGCCAATCCGCCCGCTCATGAAGCGGTAAAACCTAAGGGGAAAATCCGTTGGGTAATCTGTGCATTGTTGTTTTTCGCAGCAACTGTAAATTATATTGACAGACAAGTTATCGGTATTTTAAAACCGAGTTTAGCGGAACAATTTAAATGGACGGAATCCGATTATTCCTGGGTTGTTTTTTCGTTTCAGACAGCTTACGCCATTGGTTTGTTGTTTGTTGGCGGTTTAATGGACAAAATTGGAACTAAGAAAGGGTTTTCTTTATCAATAATTGTTTGGAGTCTGGGGGCAATGCTGCACGCCTGGGCAGTTCCGAT
>DAORIL010000586.1:0-4442 GCA_035438525.1 Pyrinomonadaceae bacterium | reverse complement strand
CGTCAACATGAATATCAATTCTATCAAGCAACGGACCCGAAATTTTGCTTATGTAACGCTGAATTTGTTGACCAGAACATTTGCACTCGCGTTTTGATCCGAAATAGCCACACGGACACGGATTCATCGAAGCGACCAAAGTAAAAAGCGCAGGAAAAGTCAGACTCATCGCTGCCCGGCTGATTGTGACTTGTTTATCTTCAAGCGGTTGCCGTAAAACTTCTAAGACTGAGCGATCAAATTCGGGCAGTTCATCAAGGAATAAAACGCCATTATGCGAAAGCGAAACTTCACCTGGGCGGGGAAAAGAACCACCCCCAATTAAACCTGCTTCAGAAATTGTGTGATGTGGAGAACGAAACGGACGTTCAAGAACTAAACCTGATTTTCCGGTTAATCCTGCTACCGAATGAACTTTGGTAATTTCAAGAGCCTCTTCAAATTCAAGTGGTGGCAAAATCGTTGGCAAACGCTTAGCTAACATAGTTTTGCCTGAGCCGGGTGAGCCAATCATAATGACGTTATGGCTTCCTGCGCTGGCAACTTCAAGTGCGCGTTTGGCGGTTTGCTGTCCGCGAACTTCGTTAAAATCCACCCGATAGCTATTTTCAGTTTGGGTAGCCGAGCTTTCGATTTTAGCAGGCAAAATCTTGGTTGCCTGTCCGTTTTGTAAATCTTTGATAAGTTCGGCAGCATCGCGCAAAGTTTTGATAGGAAAAACGTTTAATTCTTTGACAACAGCGGCTTCGAGGATATTTTCCTCTGGTAAAAGTAGATTTCTGACTCCGCTTTCACGCGCCTTGATTGCAATCGAAAGTGCGCCACGCACCGGACGGATTCGCCCATCAAGCGACAATTCACCAATGCTCATCGTGTCGGCTAATTCCTCAATATTGCCTAAATCGCCATTTGCGCCCAAAATTCCAAGGGCAATCGGCAAATCAAAACTTGCTCCTTCTTTGCGAACATCAGCCGGAGCTAAATTGATGGTCGTTTTATGAAACGGAAAGAAAAATGAGCTGTTGGTAATAGCAGCACGGATTCGTTCGCGGGATTCGCGGACGGCTAGATCGGGCAAACCGACAATAATGACAGGCGGTGCCGTATCCGCTTCACCACGCACGGGAGTTAAATTAACTTCGATTTCGACTAATTCCGCGTCAATTCCATAGACAGCGGCTGAGAGCATCTTGAAAAGCATTTGGATTATTTTGAGGGGGGCGGTTTTTAAAGTGTAAAAGTGTAAAAGTGAAAAGGTGAAAAAGTTTTGTTATTCGTAATGAAACTTTTTAATTTTGGCTTTGGAAAGTAAAAGTAAATGTTTAGATTCAAAGTTTTTACTTTTCCACTTTTTCACACTTTCACTTTTCTACTTTCGATTAATCTTAATGCGAAAAACGAAAAATGCCAAGTTTGAATAATCAGACTTGGCATTTTTGCATTTTAAGTTTGGTTAAATCAATTAGGGCTGAACTCTGATTTGTCGTCCAACTGCTAACTGTTCATCCACGCTGGTTAAACCATTTAATCTGGCAACTTCAACTGCCGGAACGTTAAAACGAGCGGCAATTTTCGCAATTGTGTCGCCAGCTTTAACTGTTACGATTTGTAGTCCTTTGGTTGTTGGTGAAACGGTTTGTGAATTAGTTGGGCGAGAATAAACAATTTGCTTAACCTTGTTATTTGGGTTTTGCTGAACAACTGCTTTTCCTCCAACTGTTTGAACCTGATCAACCGAAACACCATTGCGAATTGCCACATTTTGTGCAGTTTCACCCTGTAAAACAGTTGAAACTGCCACTGTGCTTTTTCCTGCGTTCGGGAGTTTTCTTAAAACTGCCGCAACATTATTACTCTTACCCGTCGGAACACGAACAATATATGGTTCCGGCGGAGTCATATTTGAACGAAATTCAGGGTTCAAATATCGAATGTAATCAACCGGAGTATCGGATAATTGAGCAATTGTTGACAAACTGGTCGAAGGCGGAACGCGGATTTGTTCATATTGCAATGGCGGAAGCGGCCGAACATGACTAAACCCATACGCATTCGGATTGTTCGCAATCAAAATCGCAGCTAAAATATTTGGAACATAGTTGCGGGTTTCGCGCGGTAAATACGGATAAGCTACCCAAAAATTGGCAACTCCCGCTTTGCGAATCGCCCGGTCAACGTTACCTTCGCCAGAGTTGTATGCTGCCATCGCTAATTCCCAGTTTCCACCGTAACGATTAGCTAAGAATTTTAAGTATTGAGCCGAAGCATGAGTTGCTTTTTCAAAACTGTTGCGTTCATCAACATAGCCATTGATGCGGAGTCCGTAGCGAGTTCCGGTTCCCGGAATAAATTGCCACAGTCCAGCTGCCGCAGCCCAGCTTCGTGCAGTCGGTTTCCAGGCACTTTCAATTTGCCCAAGCCACGCCATATTTTCGGGAATTCCTTCCTCACGGAAAATTCGGCGCACCATTCGCATGAATTGACCTGAACGGGCTAAACCGATTTCCATGGTTGAGCGTCCGCGTCCCTGATAATAGCCGATATATTGCTGAACCATCGGGTGCATTTGGAATTTCATTCCTAATGAACCGCCATTAACGGCAAGAACAGTTCTTTCGTATATTTCTTTAGCTTCCGGAGTTTCTGCCAGTGCAATATCTTCTTTGGTTAATTCAAGTTTAGAAAGGTCATCTAACGGCGAAGGCTCAAATTTTTGGTCGGAAAATCCAACTTGGTTATACTCAACCTGATTTCCAACTGTTCCCGGTTTAAGTAAATCCGAAGGATTTGAAGCCGTAGCTGTATTTGATGGAGTAGACTGGGTAAGTTTGACCACATTATTAGCCAATTGATCATCAACATTCCATCCGCAGTTCATAGCCAAACTTTTAATTTGGGGTTGTTGAGCAGAAGGGAATTCAATCCGGTAAATCGTTTCAATCATTTGATTGTAACAGTTGTTGAGTTTGCCGTTAGTTGAAACATTAACGTTGGACATCAGGAAAACTTCGACAGCTTTATCAAATTCTTCACGCGCCATTGGGCGGCGACTGTCACTTAATAACAATAAGCCTTGTTTAAAATGAATTCCGGCATCGGCTGTGATCTGATTGATTTTTGCTTCTCCGGCATTGTCGGGTTCAAAACCTCTCGCGCCGGATGATGAAGTTGATATTTGCCCGAAAGCAAATGATGCACTCAAAAATGTGATAATTGCGGTTAAACTGAAAACCTTAAACAGGTTAGTTTTCATCAAGTTCGTCTATACTCCTTACCTAAAATGTTTGCTAGCTGCAAAAATACTGCAGCTGAACTACAGGGTTAGGGCGAATCGCTGAAACGACCTAAAAATTTACCACCTGTCCAAAAAATTAAACGGTGATTATCCTAAAAAAGTTCCGTTTTTGCCATAGATAGTGAATGGTAAAAATAAACTTATCTTCAAATTTATCATCTGACAAAAACGGTGTCAATGTTTTGGAGTGCATTAAACCCCAATATTTATCGGCATCATATAAGCATTTTGTTGTTTTTATAAGCAATGCTTATGCTTTATTTTTAGCCGAACTTGCCTTTTTTCTTTCAACTGGCGATTCGCTTTCCAACAATGTTGCCTGGAAAACTTGTCGCACATTGTCAACAAATATAAATGTCAAATCGTCCAAAACTTCCGCAGGTAAATCTTCTAAATCACGTTTATTTGGTTCAGGCACGATTACAGTCTTAATTTTGGCACGTCGCGCCGCCAAAACCTTTTCTTTGAGTCCGCCAATCGGTAGGACGTTGCCTCTTAAAGTGATTTCACCCGTCATTGCCACATCTTTGCGAACGGGACGTTGTGAAAGAACTGAAACCAAAGCAACTGCCATCGTAATTCCCGCGCTTGGTCCATCTTTTGGAATTGCGCCTTCGGGAATATGGACGTGGATGTCATATTTTTCAAAATCGTCCTCATTAATTCCAAGTTCGACCGCGCGAGCTTTGGCATAACTGAATGCGGCTTTAGCCGATTCCTGCATCACATCGCCAAGCTGTCCGGTCAAAACCAAATGACCTTTTCCACGCAAACGTAAGGCTTCGATAAATAAAATATCGCCGCCAACCGCAGTCCACGCCAAGCCTGTGACAACTCCGATTTGATCTTTTTTGAGAGCCGAATCAGGAAAGATCTTTGGCGCACGCAAAAAGTCTGCAAGATTTTCGCGGTTAATTTTGACCGGTTTAAAATCATCCTCAGTTTCAGCTTTTTTTCGCGCTACTTTGCGGCAGATTTTACCGATTTCACGTTCAAGCTGACGCAATCCTGCTTCGTGTGTGTATTGTCCGATGATTGCCAGCATCGCTTTTTTATCAATGCTAATGTCGGTCTTTTCGATTCCGTTTTCTTCAACTTGTTTAGGCAAAAGGTGCCGTTTGGAAATTTCAAGTTTTTCCTCTTCGGT
>DAORIL010000585.1:0-4444 GCA_035438525.1 Pyrinomonadaceae bacterium | reverse complement strand
GATTGGCAATTTTGTTTTTTTGCAAAATTCGACAATCAGTGTAATAACAAACTTTATTGGCTTTTAATTATTTTCTTCAGTTTAAGAAAATCTCTTCCTTTTTACTTCTAGTCATCAAGTTTTAATTTCACTTCTTTTAGCTTTCCATTGATAAAATTAAAACGTGATAATTGCACCTCTTCCGGCGTTTCAACAAAATAATAACGAACTTTATCAAACATTACTTCTAATTCTTCTTGTTGACAGGTTTTCAAAAATCGTCCTAAAACTCTGGGGTCATAATAACGAAACAGCATCGGATTCCCTTTGTCATCATAAACGGTCAAAATCAAACGAAAATGTTTTCGCACCTCCTTTAAAGACAATGGACTTTGAGCAAAAATACCCCAATGTTTTCCCCAATATTCTGTCAGGAGCCATTCGGTAAAAGACGTTCCGAAAGGCAGTTGAACCAGATACGGCGCAACATAAAGCAGATCTGCAGGAATATCTCCTTGATACAAACAAATATTTGTCGCTCCCATTTCGTAGAGTTTTACGGGCAGATCAGGCACCGAAGCTCCATCCAACACAGCATAGGTGAAATGATCCTTTCTGAACAAATATTTTTCCAATTTTTCCTTCATTGTAAATGCTTATCTTTTTAATGTCTCGAACAAATTTCACAGAAAGTTGCACCTGTCTGTGCCGCTGTCACCAAAACATTGGCTGCCGGACTCATAAATGTCGGTCGCGGCGGCGGTCGGCGCGACTGCAAGCGCGGTGTGTTGCCCGGTTGTGCGTTATCAGCTTCGACCGGATCGGTCGGCGCGGTCGGATTACTGCCCGAACCAGAACCGGCGGCACCGCCGCTGTTGAGCATCACCATCGTGCCTTTGATAAAAATTCCGCCTGAATTGATGTTGATAAAGTTGCCGCCGACTTTGAGCGTCAGATTTGTTCCGGTTTCGAGCGTTAAACTGGTTCCTGATTTCAGATGAATTTCCGTTCCGGCATCTACCGCAAATTTTGAACCTGCTTTTTCTTCAAAATCTACTCCGGCATGAACCGAAATATTTCCGTCAACTTTCTCGTTATGATCGCCGACGACTTTTAAATGTTTATCTTTTTTGACTTTCTCGAACTGCTCATTCTCAACTATCAAATGACGGTCGTGGATGATTAACTCTTTTGCATCGTTTTTAACCCGAATGTCTTGGTTTTTCTCAGCATGGATGAATATCTGCTCTGAACCTTTTTTATCTTCAAAGCGAAACTCATTGAAGCCTCCGCCGCCAACCGAAGAATTTGATTTAATGGTTGATTTGGTCTTTTCATCCGGCAAGGTATAAGGCGGCATCGTTTGCGGATTATAAACACATCCGGTAATGATCGGCTGGTCAGGGTCACCTTCTAAAAAATTGACCACCACTTCCATTCCGATTCGCGGAATAAACATCGCGCCCCACTTATTCCCTGCCCAGGATTGCGCGACCCGCATCCAACAGGAACTGCCGGCATCAACCTGACCGTGTCTGTCCCAATTAAACTGAACTTTGACCCGACCATATTTATCAGTAAAAATTTCTTCTCCTGCAGGTCCGACAACAAATGCGGTTTGACCACCCTGAACTATTGGTTTCGGCGTTTTTTGCAAAGGACGAAACGGAGGTTTTCCGGCACCGTGAGCAATACAATTGAAGTTGTTGCTATATGCTTTTTCGATGTCTTCGTCCGAAATATAACTAGGAGTTTGTTCCGCCTCGTGTGTGATTGAGGTAATCACATATTTGGCGTTTTGTCCGTTGAGCGGATGGTTAAACAATTCAAACCGATAGCCCGCGGTCATTGATGAACAATCGCCAACTCCCTGGCAAACAATAACTTGTGCGTCCAGCGATTCCATTACAATTTTAGAGGCATTTTCTTTGTCTGTGTTGACAAAATTTAACTCGCTGGTTTGCGCGGCTCCCGAACTGCTGATTTCATCGTATTTTCGGGCATAACCACCCGGAAAATCGTAAAGCTCCAATTTTTGATTATCGCTGAAATTAAAAACGCTGGTCTTTTCATTATCAAGTTTTCTGGTCGGAAGCTGAAAATGATGATCCCAAAGAGTAACTTTACCCGTCTGCAACCGTGAGCCGACTTGCCAGCCGTAAATCGAGGAAATGAAATCCTCCTCAACATTCGTTACATCGGTTACATATGGAATTCTGTTTTTGATCGGGCAGTCCACATGCGATTGCGGAGTGTTGGCGAGAATCATCGTGTGTTTGCCGTTGGAATGTTCAAAGTAGTAATAAATTCCTTCTTCTTCCATCAAACGCGAAGCGAAATCAAAATCAGATTCCCGATACTGCACACAATAATTGCGCTTGTTAGTCACAATTTGAATTTCGTAACGGACTTCAAATCCGGTAAAGATTTGCCTTAAAATATCAGGAACGGAAATGTTTTGGAAAATACGGCTTTGGATTTTTTGGGTCAAAAGCCAAATATGCGGAACAATCGTAGCCCGATATTGCGAAAAACGGACATTGCGGTTGCCCTGATAAAACCGGTTCACGATTCCCGAAAACTCGCGGGTAGTGCCATCCCTTTGGCTGATCTGAAGCGTCACCCCTTTACCGATAATAGTGGCGGGATCGATATAAGTCGGTAAGTAGCCTATTTCGGTTTCTTCGTGAAGCAGATCAACTTCGATTGAAAATAACTGGGAAAGACCTTCGGCAACCGAAAAGCCCTGTAAAAGAAGAAAATCCTTGCCTAGAGGGGTATAGATCGCCAACAGTCTATTATCTTGGGTTGTTGCCATAATTTGCTTTTTAAATACAACTCACCCTTATAGGGGCATTTTTTTCTGCAAACGATAATCTTTGAAAAAAGTAATCGGAAATTTTTGGCAAAAGGTTCGACCAAAGTTTCATCGAAGAAAAATCTGATTTCAATTTGAAAGCTATCTTAAAGCCGAAGATTAGCAAAAGTCAATGATTTTGGCTCTTTTATTTCTTTTTGAGCAGACTTCTTATTTTAAACCTCTAAACTTGTAACTATCCAAATGTTTAACTATCATTTCAATTACCAAAAACCATGAGCAAATCAGAAACCAAACGAGTCTTTTTAATTGATACGATGGCGCATATTTTTCGGGCGTTTTTTGCGCCGATGGGAATGCGTCAGGAACCTTTGCGTAATTCAAAAGGTCAGGTTACCCAAGCAGTTTTCGTCTTTACGAATATGCTTCGTAAACTCCTCAATGACGAAAAACCAGACTATATTGCGGCGGTTTTTGATACTGCCGAAAAGACTTTTCGCCACGACAGTTTTGAAGCCTACAAAGCTAATCGGGACGAAATGCCTGACGATCTGGCAACTCAGCTGCCCTACATCGTCCGCGTTTGCGAGGCCTTTAATATTCCGATTTTAAAAATGCCGGGTTATGAAGCCGACGATATTATCGGCACTCTGGCGTATAAATGCGCAGAGCAAAAACTCCAAGCTGTCATTGTTTCCAACGACAAAGATCTGTGCCAATTAGTGCGCGATCCGTATATCGTTTGTATGCGGCAAAATTCGCAGAATCTCAAGCGCAAAGTTCCCGTTCCGCCGATCGAATGGTGCGATGAGGCTTGGGTTGAAAATAAATTCGGGGTGCCGCCTAATAAGATAATTGATTTGCTCGGATTGATGGGCGATTCGATTGACAATATCCCCGGTGCGCCCGGAATTGGTGAAAAAGGTGCGCTCAAACTTGTTTTGGAATACGGCTCAACCGAAGGCGCAATGGCCAATGCCGATAAAGTGACCCATAAAACTTATCGCGAAGCCCTGACCAATCATCAGGATATTATCCGCCAATCGCTCGAGCTTGCGACGATTCACACTACGATGGATATTGAACTCGATCTGGAAAAGCTCAAATATTCTGAGCCGAATCGCCAACTCGCTTATGCACTTTTCCGTGAATTGGAATTCAATACATTGATGAAAGAATTTGCCGATTCTTCGCCGCTTTTTTCGATGTTGGAAGATTCGCAACCCGTTGATTCGACACGCCGTTACAAAATTATTAATAACCGTGCGGATCTGGATAAACTCATCCGCAAGCTCTGGGAAACCGAGCATTGGTCGTTTGAAGTTGATGATTCAAATTCTGAGACAAAGTCGAGCAGTTTCGATAAAAAAGAACCGCTCGGCGTAGCGATTGCAACGGCGGCGGGGGCTTCGCATTACATTGATTTAGCCAATTTTGAAGGCGGAAAAGATGAAGCCGTGCCCGTCCTGCGCGATATTTTGTCCAACGGATTCTTAGAAAAATGCGTTTATGATTTCAAACGTAATTTGTCTGTTTTGAAAAAACTGGACATCACCCCCGAAGCGGTAACGGATGATGTGATGATTGCCTCGTATCTGATAGATTCCAGCCGTAAAAACGAAATCAATTTTCTGGCACAAATTAATC
>DAORIL010000584.1:0-4448 GCA_035438525.1 Pyrinomonadaceae bacterium | reverse complement strand
GCCGGGTCAATTAAACTTCTCCCATTAATAATTGTTCCAACCGAATTAAGGTTATTGTTAGGAATCAACGAACGGCTATCAACCGGCTGACGCGGGTCGTAGATCCGAATCGGTCCGGTGGTTGCCAAAACATACGGATCGGTTAAAAGTTCACCAAAATCGCCTGTCCGCATTCTAGCTGTCGGCACACTTTGCAAAGTATTTACGCCCTGCACAAAACGGAAAGCTTCATAATTGAAAAAGAAAAAGGCTTTATCACGAAAACTGTGAAAAAAAGGAACCCCTTCACCGAATCCGGGAATAATGATCGGACCGCCAACATTAAACCCATAGTTATTTTCATTATCCCGATTACGTTTTAAGCCATTGGCATTATTGTAATAGGAGTTGGCATTTAATCTTTCGTTACGGACAAAATCATAAATTTCGCCATGAAATTGGTTACCGCCTGATTTTAGGGTAAAGTTGACGACCCCGCCCGCAGAGTTGCCGAATTCGGCAGAATAGGAATTGGTCGAAATCGTGAATTCTTGATAAGCATTTGGTCCCGGTGCAACTTCGCTGAAAAAGTTTCCGTTTTGCGTCCGGCGCGTGCTGGCTCCGTCAATTAAAATTTCTGTTCCTGATGCTTGTCCGCCACTGACCCTAAATTTTGAGGCATTTGGATTTCCGCTTTGATCGGAGGCTCCGACATTACTATCCAAAAAGATAAAAGAAAGAGGAGTTCGCCCACCGGCTTCAGAACTGACTTGAAGTGGTAACTCGCGGACTTGTCTTTCAGTAACGGTAGTTTGTCTGACAGGATTGTCCGTGTTGATAGTAACTGCCTCTGCATCAACATTGACAACATTTCCGGTAACTTCTCCGACTTCAAGTTTAATTTGCAGCGATTGAGTTCCCTGCACATCAACTTTGACATTTTCAACCGAAGTTTTTCTAAACCCAATCGCCGAGATTGTTACAGTGTATAGACCTGCTTTTAATTCGGGAAAAACAAAAATTCCTTCATCGCTGGTGGTAACTTCGCGGTTGTCATTAGTTGCAATATTGTTAACAGAGACGGTTGCGCCGGTCACAAGTGCGCCGCTTGAATCTGTCACCGTTCCACGAATTGACCCGCGGTCGCTTTGAGCAAAACCAGAAATTAGTCCGGCTGTTAAGATAAAAAGTAAAATGGCTGAATGCCTCAACGATTTCATATCCAACTCCTCTGCTTAATGTATAAGAATTCTGTTTCCGTTTGTTTGGCTCAACTGCAAAATCTGCTCAAGCATATTTCTCATTTGGGAAATAAAACCTAAATCTGAAGAAAACCTTTACGTAAACGTTTAACTGACTCGAAATCTTATCTGATGGAGGTTATTATGTCAAGAAAAATAATTAATTAATGTAATTAATAATACAGATGATAAAATTATTGATCATGCCCATAAAAAAGAGAGTATGATCGGTCCCGGATACAATTAAAATGAAAAGATTTTTTGTTATTTCTGCCTTTAGTTTAATATTTATTCAAACTCTGATCGGACAGGAAACCTCAGGTAAATCCTACACGAATCCCAATTTAAAACGCCCGAATTCAGCTGCTCCCAATTACCCATCACCAGTTACTTTTTCAGATGTTACGGGGCAAACGGGAATAAATTTTCATCATTTTGCATCTCCTACCACTACCAAATATTTGCCCGAAACCACAGGCGGAGGTATTGCCATTTTTGATTTCGACAACGATGGTTTGATGGATTTATTTTTTACAAACGGAGCGGAAATAAGTGAAAAAATGCCAAAAAATGCGATGCCTGAAAAAACCAATTCTAAATTTTGGGATCGTCTATTTAGGCAACTACCGGATGGCAAATTTACAGATGTTACTGAAAAAGCAGGTGTGGCGGGAACGAGTTACAGTTTCGGTGTTGCCGTAGGTGATTTTAATAAGGACGGCTTTCAGGATCTATTTGTCACCCGATACGGGGGAGCGTCACTTTTTCGCAATAATGGTAATGGAAATTTTACGGATATAACTTCTGAAAGTGGAATTAAGGTTGATGGGTGGGCAACTTCAGCAGGTTTTTTTGATTTTAATCGTGACGGCAGACTCGATTTGTTTGTCACCCGGTATCTCGATTGGAATTTTGAAAACGGAGGAATTTATTGCGGAGAAATGAAGCCGGGATTCAGAGCATATTGTCATCCGGACAATTTTCAACCTGTGACTTCCCTACTTTTTCGGCAGAATCCCGATAGAACCTTTACGAATGTCAGCGAATCTTCCGGCATCAGTCATAGTAAAGGAAAAGCTTTAGGTCTGGCTTTTGCCGATTTTGATGATGACGGCTGGACTGATATTTTTGTCGCAAATGACACGATTGATCAACAATTATTTCGCAATCAGCAGGACGGAACCTTTGCCGAAATTGCTCTTTCCGCTGGTGTTGCCTTTGACGATAACGGTAAACCTTTTGCCGGGATGGGCGTTGACGTGGCAGATTTTGATAACGACGGGAAACAGGATATTTTTATCACTGCTTTTTCGGGAGAAACTTTTCCTTTTTTTCACAATTCCGGGGAATTAATTTTTGATTATGTTACTCGAACCAGCGGCATCGGACAAAATACGATGTTGGGGACTGGGTGGGGAACAAAATTTATTGATGCCGATAATGATGGACGGCGCGATATTTTTCTCGTGCAAAGCCACCCGTCAGATAATATAGAAATGATCACAAGTTTTCTCAAATATAAGCAACCATTGATGTTATTGCGTAATATGGAATCCGGTTTCCAGAATGTTTCACTTGCTGCCGGAGATATTTTTCAAACGGATTTAGCAGCTCGGGGGTTGGCTTGCGGAGATATCAATAATGATGGAATGATTGATGCAGTTGTTGCCCAAACAAATGAAACGCCTGTAATTTTACGCAATAATGGAACCAAAAATAACTGGATAGGTTTAGATTTGCGAGGCACGAACACTACTCCAAACGGTGAGGGGGCACGAGTTAAGGTAATTGATTCAGAAAATCGCCAACAAGTTTTTGATGTTTCAAATTCAGGAAGTTACCTTTCCGCCAATGATCAGCGGTTAATTATCGGTTTGGGAACGGCAAAAAATGTTATTTCTGTTGAAATCCGCTGGAATAATGGGAAAATTCAAAAACTCAATGATCCTGAAATTAACCGCTATCATTTAGTTAAAGAGACCTAATTTTTATCCAATATACAATCCATAAATTTTGCTAAAATTTACGTCAATTTAGGATAGAGAAGGTGAAAAGACTCAATTTTAAAGTGAATTTACCAAAAAAACATTTGAAAGGATCTTTCCATTTTGGATATTTTGCCGCTTTCAAATTTCATCTAAAATATCACGCACTTTTTGTCTTAATTTGTCCGGTGAAAATGGTTTTTCGATAAAGTTATTTTCTTCCTGAAATAGTCCCAGATTGACAATAGCATTATCAGTATAACCGGACATATAAAGAACTTTCATTTCCGGGTGAATTTGCAATAGGCGGTTGGCAAGTTCAGGTCCGTTTATGTAAGGCATAATTACATCAGTTATTAATAATTGAATATTTTGCTTATAATTCTCACAAATTAAAAATGCTGAACCGCCGTTTTCCGCCTCGAAAACTTCATAGCCGCAACTTTCCAGGATCTCGCAGGTTAGATTTCTTACAATTTCCTCATCTTCAACTAATAAAATAGTTTCTGTGCCTTTTATACTCCTGGTATTGATGGTTGTTTTTTTATGTTCCTGCGGAATTTCGTCAACTCGGGGCAAATAAACTTTGAAAGTTGTCCCTTTTCCCGGCTCACTGTAAACCCAAATACTTCCTCCTGACTGCCTGACGATTCCATAAACGGTTGATAGACCAAGTCCGGTTCCTCTCCCCACTTCCTTAGTGGTATAGAAAGGTTCAAAAATATGAGATTGAGTTTCGGCATCCATTCCAATTCCACTGTCCGAAACAGCTAACATAATGTAATAACCGGATTTAACTCCAATATGTTGACTGACATAATCTTCGTCAAGGTAGATATTTTTGGTTTCTATTAATAATTTACCGCCTTCGGGCATTGCATCACGGGCATTAACTACCAGATTTAAAATTGTCTGCTCAATTTGCCCTGGGTCGGCTTTTACCCTACCAGGTTGAGAATCCAGGATGGTTTTAAATTCAATATTTTCCCCGATCAAACGGCGAAGCATTTTTTCAATTTCAAAAATTATCGAATTCAGATCCAGAATTTTCGGTTGTAGGATCTGTTTCCGGCTAAAAGCAAGTAGTTGGCGGGTCAGGACAGCAGCCCGTTCACCTGCTTTGTTAATTTCTTTGATTTTACTATGTAGTGGATCTTCTGACTTTAATTGTCTTGAGATAATCTGACTGTAACCATTGATAACGGTCAGCATATTATTGAAATCATGAGCTACACCGCCTGCT
>DAORIL010000583.1:0-4459 GCA_035438525.1 Pyrinomonadaceae bacterium | reverse complement strand
ACTAATCGCCGCCGACCTGGAAATTGTGCGTGTCACCGAAGCGCGTTTGAAGGAAGGCGATGTTGCGCCTTTGGATGTGAATTTAGTCAAAGTTGAAGCTGATACTTTGAAAATCAAAGCTATTCAGGCGCGCAATGATTTGGACACCTCGCTTTTGCAGCTCAAAACATTAATCGGCGCGGGATTGGAAGAATTAATTAAACTTGCGCCGCAAGCCGAACGCCCGCCCCGTCTTGATTTGGGCTTGAGCGAACTGACCGAACTGGCTTTGAAAGAACGCGCCGATTTGCAAGCCGCCCGACTTGGCGAACAACTTGGTACAGCACGAATTAACCTGGCAAAAGCTAACGCCGTTCCGAATATTGCGGGTTCAGTCAAGTATTCCCGCAACAAACAAATTATTGATTTTCCAACCAGATTGGGCGGTGGAAATTTTCCGAATACTGACAATTCGTTGACTATTGGCGTTTCAGTTGACTTGCCCGTTTTTAACCGCAACCAGGGTGAGATCGCTTCCGCCACGGGCGAAAAAGTTCAAGCTACTCGCCAGCGAGAGTTTTTAGAGTCAACGATCAAGCGTGATATTGCTGTAGCCTATCGCAAATATCGTGCAGCGGCGGAAACTTTGGTGATCTACTCAGTGCAGATTATGCCGCGTGCGGAGGAAAATCTGAAAGCGATTCGTTCGGCATACGGTTTTGGGGAATTTTCCGTCTTTGAAGTGGTTAATGAGCAGCGCCGTCTGACCGAAAATGTGACGGGATATAATCAGGCTTTGCGTGATTATTACAATGCTCTGAACGAACTCGAAACGGCACTTGGAACAACGATTCCCCCGACCGGATTTGCCCCTGTTTCGCAGTCCATTTTGCCCGACAAAGATTTAGTTCCGTCGCAGGTTAACCGCGAAAAACTATTGAAATCAATTGAAACGGTCGAAATACCGAAAAAAGTTGAAATATCTAAAAATAAAAAACAACCAGAGGAAAAACAATGAAAAAAATTACGTTTTTAGCAATTATCGGTTTAATTGGAGTCGGCGGCTTAACGGGCGCGTGTTCTTCGGGATCAACCACGACATCGACCACCAATACGACTAATAATCAAGCCAAACAAACTAACACGAACGCGGCAAATACAGCAAATACAACAACTACCGCCAAAACGGAAGAAGATGCTCCGGCTTCAGTTAAAGCTGTCTTTCCTGATGCCCAAAGTTTTACCAAACAGCATAAAGACATTCCGAAAGATGTGATAGCTGACATTGAGAAAGACACAGGGGGAAAAGTTCCCGACACCGACCATCATTCTTATTTAGCTTTTTCGACCACTGGCGGAGCGCGAAAACAAATCGGCGCGGCAACACTTGTCAAAGCCGGAGGTAAAGAAATGGTTGTTGTTTATGACAGCAAGGACGGCTCGCCGATAATTAAAGAAATTCGTGCCGACGGTATTTCGGCTGAATTCTTAAAACAGTTTGCCGGAAAAACGCACGACGATAAGTTTGCTGTCGGTGGTGACATAAAGGCGAACGGCGTGGATGACGCAACTGCCAAAGCGATTGCCAAAGCAGTGCAGATTGACTTCCTGACGATGCAGCACCTTTATGGCGCAGCACATACGCACTAAAAATGAATTTCAAATTGAACATTTCAAATTTCAGATTATTGCCGATGTTCGCACTGTTGGCGGTGGCTTTCTACTTGCTATCGCCGACTGCTTCGGCTCACGAGGGCGAAGATCATTCGGGCGACAGTAAAACGATTGCGCCAGCTAATGCCGCGAAGGTTTCAATCGTTTCAGCTGAACGCAATATAAACAATGAAAGTGGAAATTTCAATCTCGTTTTGAAGCGATCTCCCGGTGATGCACGCACAGGAGAAAACGAACAATTTCTGCTGAAAATCACCGAAAAAGTCGAAGGCGGGTTCGGTAATCAAGGGGCAGTTCCGCTTGAAAAAGCAACGCTTATGGCGGGAATTACGAGAGCCGATGGAACTAAGATTGCCGAAAATTTACCTGTTAAACCCGAAGCTGATGGCAATTATCGAATTTCTTTTACCTTTTCGAGTGCGGGCGATTTCAAAATCGTTTTCAATGTCGCAACTGAGGATAAAAGGCAATTTTCAGCCGATTTTCCCGTGACAATTTCGCGTGCGCCAACCAGGTCATCATTTTGGATCGGTTTGGCAGTTTTGAGTTTATTGCTGCTCGGTTCACTCGGAGCAGTTTTTGTCGCGGCGAAGAAAAAAGGCGGTTTAAATTTCAAAAAAATTGTGTTACCTGTTATTGCAGCGTTACTAATATTCGCATTTGGAACAGGAGCTTTGGCATATCTTCTGCCGCCGAGCGAAACACGAATTATTGCTGAAATCCCTTTGAATGCAACAACGGAGAGTGAAACCAATGCCTTGTCAACCAAAACTGTTCTGACCGTCCCGAAAGAATCACAACTTCTTTTCGGCATTAAAACCGAACCCGTTGCAATCAAACAAATTACGGGCGGACTAAAAACAACCGGAACTGTTCGGGCGCGTCCCGATGCAAAGGCTATTGTTGTTCCGCCGGTGGCCGGGAAAATTATTTTACGTGAAGGTATCACGCTCGGGTCCGCCGTGGGACGAGGCGAACAGATCGGTTACGTCGAACAGGTTTTGGATGTTGCGGGGCAAACTTCTCTGGAGCAGCAAAGATTAGAAGTTGAAGCACAGCAACGAGATGTCGAAGCCAAGCGACTGGAAATAAAAAATACGGTTTTGCAGCTTCAGGCACAGCAGGCTGACCAACGCGCCAAGGCTAATCAAGCCAGAACACAACTTGCTCAGGCAAACCGCGAGCTCAGACGTTCGGAAAATCTGGTTGAAGTCGGTGCGGTTCCCCGAAAGCGGCTGGAAGAAGCCCAAACCGCCGTCAAAGTTGCCGAACAGGAAGTCGCTTCATCCGAACAACAAGTAAAACTTCTCGATAATCAAATCAAACAAACAAGTGCCGGACAGGTAATTTTCCGTTCGCCGCGCGTCAATCAACCGAATAAAACTTTTCCGTTACTTGCGCCTGTTACTGGAATTATTAACGAAATCAAGGCAACGAGTGGTCAACAAGTCGAAACCGGAACAGAAATTTTATCGCTGGCGAATCTTTCTACTGTATTGCTGGAAGCACAGGTTTTTGAGAAAGATTTGCCCGCAGTCCGCGAATCAACCAGAGCGAGTTTTACGGCTTCCGCTTTGTCGGGCGAAGTTTATACCATCGGCACGACAGACGGTGACGGCAAACTCGTTTCCATCGGGCAAACGGTTAACGAACAAACCCGCACCGTATCGGTTATTTATGAAGTCAAAAATCCTTCTCAACGATTACGCGACGGAATGTTCGTTGAAATGACGATTGACACCAGCGGCAATCAAAAAGTTCTGGCTGTGCCAAAAACGGCAGTCGTCACGGAACAAGGTCAGAGTTTCGTTTTTGTCTTCGATGGCGGCGAGGCGTTTGAAAAACGCCCCGTGGCATTGGGAACAGAAGGGGCGGATTTTTACGAAATTAAATCAGGGTTAAAAGAAGGTGAAAGAGTTGTTACCGAAGGCATCTATCAGATGCGCTCAACAACCAATTAAAAAACAGAAAGTAATATGAAAAATCTTATCATTGCGAGCATCGCGTTCAGCGGCTTAATTTTCATCGGTTGCAATACGGCAACAGAAACCAAAAAAGAGAACGTCAATGTCAATCAAGCGACATCGAGCGAAACCAATAAATCTCCGTCCGAGACAAAATCGGCGAAATTCAAAGCTGAATTTAAAACAAGTCCAGCCGAAGTAAAAGCGGGTGAACAAACCGAGTTTTCGTTCACGGTCAAAAATGAGAAAGGCGAAATTGTTAAAGATTTGCCGCTTGCTCACGAAAAACCGATGCACTTGTTGGTTGTTTCCGAAGATTTAGCTGAGTTTTACCATATTCATCCCGAACTTCAAGCTGATGGTGCATACAAAGTTCCGTTTACATTTACAAATGGCGGGAATTTTAAACTTTACGCCGATTATACGCCTAAAGATTCACCGCAGATTGTTGAAAACTACAGCTTAAAAGTTTCGGGAAATGAAAGGGCAAAAGTTGAACTGAAAGCGGATGAAAAATTGGAAAAAATCGTTGATGGAATCAAAGTGGTGATGAAACCGGATGCGGAATTGGTCGCGGGTAAAGAGTTAATGCTTAATTTCACCGTTTTTGATGAAAAAACCAATAAACCTGTTACCGATTTGGAAAAATATCTTGGCGAATATGCTCATTTTGTCATCATCAGCCAGGACTTAAAACAATTCGTCCACGCCCATCCAATGTCGAAAAATGAAGATATGAAAGATATGAAAATGGACAATATGAACGGCAAAACGGATGAAAGCAAACCTCACTCGCACAATGACAAAGACGAGATGAAAGATATGAAAATGCCGAGTCCTTC
>DAORIL010000582.1:0-4466 GCA_035438525.1 Pyrinomonadaceae bacterium | reverse complement strand
AGTTATGCGTGTTGACCGAAAGAAACATTTCAGACCCGGACGATTATCTGATAATTGACTCGGAAACCGATTGTGAAGCATCGGGACTTAGCGATTGCAGTTATTGGTCCGAGCGTTTAGGCGAACTCGTAGAAATTGCCTGCCAATATTTTAAACCTGCGGGACACCGCTACGACTACACCGACGGTTGGTATGATCGGTTGTCGGGTTATTCGTTGAATGGCGAATCAATCAATATCTCTTTGAAAGAAGCGTATTCCGCTCCGACGCGCGAAAAAATGCTGGGAATGAATCGGCTCAGAAAAAAACTGGCTGAAATGAAAACGGAAGCATCAGTGATTCAAAAACTCACGGCATTTTGAAAAAAAACAGCAATTTGAGCGATGAAAGAAGCATTAGTTTGTCTGCCGACACCTGCGAAAAAGTTATTAATAAGCAAAGCTCCGTGCCGCGAATTGTGCACCTTCTGATTTACCGGAGTAATCCTCAGATTTTAAATGAACGAGCGCGAAGGCAACCTTTGATTTTTTTGCTTGAACTTCCAACGACTGTTCGGGAGATCGGAATAATTTTAGGTGCGGAAAAGTGTGAAAAGGCAAGAAAACTTCATTTTGACTGCCCCGATTCGGAAAATCATCGTGGCATCTTGATTCATAATTTCAATGCTCAATTCTGGGTCCACTATTTTTGTTGCGGCATCGGTTTGGTCAATGTTTCCTGTTTCACCCGGCTCGCTGCCGCCGAAGGCTCGGTTTTGCCCTACATGTCGCGCACTGTTTCCGATTCTTACGAGTATCAGTGGTTCACGCACGATTTAACCGACAAATATTTTCAGAAGAGGAAACCTGAAATCTTTATCGGAAAGCTCGCTAGGTATTTCATTGGTCAGGTTAATCTGAATCTGATCAATCCGTATTCGATTCCCTCCGAAGATAAATAAACTACAGAGCAGTATAAATTTGTGCAGGGAAATCTTGAAAACCTAAAAGAAATTTTCGGACAGGCAATCATTGTTTGTGAATCATTGAAGCGGGAAAATGTTGCAAATGAAAAATGTTATGTTAGTCCGTATCTGACAATTACTTGTGGAAGTTTAAGACAGCCGCCGTCGCTGGAACATTCGAGCGTGTCTTTTCTCAATCAAGTCGGAGCGTTGGCACTTAAAGAAAATATTCCTTTCTCGGTGCTGACCGAAAACCACTTTCGCCAAGTCGAGAATAGCAACCCCGACTTAATCATAAAAAATAAATATCATCTTTATCTGAACTTTCAAGAAACAATCCAAAACTCAACTCCGCGAGAAAAAATCGCTGCTAAATTTCATCTGATAAAATGGCTTGAAAAGCAGGGCAGAGAAGGGAACTGGATAATTAAAGCTTGGAATTTGGAATCAATTAAAAATCTGATACTTTGCTTGGAAATTGAATATCTTTTCATAATTTTGATATAAATTCCTTTATTTTTCTTGTAAAACTCTAGTTTTGACTCCTACCAAACGACAATAAATCTGATGCTTAATCTAAATGTTTATATATTTTCTCTTAAACCTATATTTATAAATGAGATAGGCTTCAGGAATTTCTCGCTTGTATTTCCTGTGATTATTTTCTAAAGGGGAGTTTGTTGAGACTTTCCCCTGTTTTTAAGAAAATTCCAATGAACAGGTGGTCTTGATATATTTTTAGTTTGCGTAGTGTGTGGACGGGGGCTAAGAAAGGGATAAAGAAGGGTTAATATAGGGTTAAGAGGGTTAAGTCCGAAAAAAAATCTGTAAATCAATTATTTCTATAGGTTTGCCGAGTTATTGGTAGGAGTCAAAACTAGAGTTTTTCGTCAAAAATCGCGTTTTAAATCAATATTTATAATGAATTTTTGGTCAAAAAGTGGCTTCTAGGAGTCAGAACTAGATACGGTAGGAGTCAGAACTAGATAATTTTTTGCCAAATAGGAGTCAGAACTAAGTATTCTAGGAGTCAGAACTAAGTAATTTGCTGGATTTTGCCTGTGGAAAACTTCTAAAAAATGGTTGATGGGAGTCAGAACTAAATATAAGTGGGAGTCAGAACTAAGTATTGTTAGGAGTCAGAACTAAATATAGGTAGGAGTCAGAACTAGAGTTTCTCTTTTTCTCTAATCTTTTTTATTTTGCGGGTTCTTTTTCAAGATGTTGTATTCATAGTCTTTTTGACTACCACTAATTGGTGTTATGTCGTCTTTAGTCTGTCATTTATCTTGTTTCGGTTAACCAATGTATCCGTTTGGGGCGTTTTCATCTTCAAGAAGCATTTTAACGTGGGTTTCAATGACATTTTTTCTATGGCTTCCTTTTTTAACTTCAGCAATAAATTCCGGGTGCGGCAGAATTGAGATTTTATAGTCAACAACTTTAACGCGCGGTCGATCCTGCTTAATTTCCGAAGTAGTGAATGTTAGGATTGTGTTGGATTTTTTCAATTCTTCAATGCCTTTTTCAAAGTCTCTCAGATTTTTACTCATTTGACTGTATTTGGTTAGCCCGAAATATTCGATGAGAGTCGAAAGGTTTGCTTCATATTTGTCAGTAAAACTCGCTTGCGTGTAAAAATGCGACATTCGTTTGTGGAGCTTGCGAGCAATAGCAGTTCGATAGCCCATCATCTTTTTGTAATTAATGAGCCGGAATTTTCTTTCTTTGATTGAGTCGGTAACAAGTGGGGAAAAGCGGACGAATGTTTGCGTTTCTTCGCCTTCGCCCCGAAGTCCGAGAGTTTCTATTGGACTGAAAATTAGGCGAATATTGTCGGCTTCGCATTCCAGTTCTATGTTAGTCTTTGTCAAAATTTCAAGCGATTCCTTGATTTGCGTGTAGGAATAGGTGTGTCCGTTTTCTTTGAGTTCTTTTTGAAGTTGATAAAGCGTAAAACGAACGCTTGCCAAATCGTCGAGAAAAACGCCGCCACCTTCAACCATTAACTTTCTTAAACAGTTTTCGATGACTTCTTCGCGCTGCGACGGATAATACTCTCGAACTGTTCCGTCTTTGTCCTCGATTCTCGCCGGATCTAGTTTCATTTTGTAACGCTTATTGCGGCATTCAAACTCACGCTCTAAACGCGGTAGATAAGTATCCGCGACCCGACTTGCTTTGCCCAAATATTCTTTCGGTAAAAAGTCGTAAATTTCGACGGTATTCGAGTATTTTTTGTTTTCCGGTTCGAGAACTTGAAAAAGACTTAATTGCATCGGATGATCTTGTTCATATCTCTCAAATGGTTTTGGTTTTTCCCGTCGTCTGCTTGTTCTTGATTCTGTCTTATTTAATTTTGTGCTTTTTACAGGCTTTTTACTTTTCGACATAGCTTGTCTGGCGTTTTTGGAAAATCGCGTTATTCAGTTTAATTCAAAACAAATAAAGATTACCTTTAGCGATACCTAAATGCAACGCTCTTTAAGTGTTTTTGGGATAAAAATTTGATATTGAGAATTTACACATTTGCGTCTGATAATAGATTATTTTAATTGCATAAGATGACTCTTAAATTTCTTACATAACCTATTAATAAGCACTCCTGCAATATTAAATTTAACTAAAAATTTGGGCGGTGTCTTGAGTTACAACTTTAGTTAGAAATGCGTGAGCAAGAAAACACTTCAGGGTGAAACTCAAAATGATTGAATCTAATATTGCAGGGGTGCTTAATTACAAATTCGAGAAATTCAAGCCATTTGGGAAATTGCCTGAAAGTTTTGATTTTTTTGAAGTAAGGCGGAAATCCCCAAGTATCGGGATCTCTAATTATAATTTAGGAGAATATTCGCATAGGGAATTTTATAGAAAGGCGGGAAGTTTTGGTTTGAGGAAGTAGATTTTTTTTTAATGGAGGGGGAAGTGATAGTTTTACCGTGTGAAAATGAATTGTTTGAATATAGCGGAAGGTTTGAGGATGCGGGCGAGATTTCTCAAGACGGTTAAGTTTTCTTAATTAACAGGCTTTTGGAAGAAGCCGAAGCCTGTTAGACCGATTTCTTTTTTTATTCGATTGAATGTCATTTGTAGTAATTATGGGTTTAGATGTAAATCTGAAGATTTTTACGAGAAGGAAAATTGGAAAGAGTTTGAGCAGTTACTTTTGCATAAAGGATGGAAAGTTTTGGAGGAAGACATCTTTTGTCCAAGTTGTTATTGTAAAGAGGTAGATGGATAAATAAAAAAAGAATATGGATTAAATAAATTGATTATCAGACGCGATAATAACATTCACGCACCATTGCGAGTAATCAGTCCATTAAATTCTCGTCGCAAATCTGCCTGATGCCCAAAAACAAACTTCGTCAGAAAATCATACAACTCAATAGTATGAGAATAATCATCCCGATCTAAACACGCACTCTTCGGTCAATTTTAGTTGCCAAATAGTATTTGTCATAGACAGCTTCAAAAACTCTTTCCCACGAGCGTTCGCAAGCGGCAAGGCGTGCCGCTTCTT
>DAORIL010000581.1:0-4467 GCA_035438525.1 Pyrinomonadaceae bacterium | reverse complement strand
TTTTGGAGTTTTTACTGAAAGCACGGCGGCAAATATGGCTATACCGATCAAATTTGCCATCGAAATGCTTAAAAAGTCCGGTTGGAAATCGCCTGAAGAACTTGAAACGGAAAAAAATGCTCAAACCCAAACGGCAAGTGTGGATGTTAATCCACCGACAAGTGAGAGCAAGCAGCAATAGTTATTTAATGGTTAAATGTAAGGGGTTAATTATCAAAGTAGCTTCGGTTTCCATTTTTGGTTTTTGAATCCAAAATCAGAAATCCAAAATCCAAAATCAATTTATGGATAGTTTAGTTTTTTCAAATATGTTTCACCGTCCGGCACGCACAATTGTCAGCGTGTTGGGTATTGCTTTAGGTGTTTTACTGATCGTTTTTACCATTGGATTGGCTAGCGGGAGCCTTCGTGACAAAGCCAAACGTGAAGGAAATGTCGGGGCAGAAATCTTTTTTCGTCCGCCGGGAGCTATTGGACAAAGCGGTTCTGATTCATTTAGATTATCAGGCTCAACCGTTGCTGAATTAAAGAAAATTGAAGGGGTTAATACAGCGGTTCCAATCGGACAAACTTCGATCAATTCAGATACTGGAATTGGAAGTCGGTTGATTGACGGGGTAAATTATGATGAATATGCACAAATTTCGGGTTTAGTAATTGTTCAGGGTCGTCCATTCCAACCCAATACCGACGAGGCAATTATTGATACAGCCTACCAAAAAGAAAAATCCTTGAAAGTTGGGGACAAAATTCAACTCTGGGAACGTGATTTTACTTTGGTTGGGGTTTACGAACCCGCCAGCGGTGCCAGAATCAAAGTTCCACTCCAAACTATTCAAAGGGCTGTAATTGGCGAAGATAGTTCTCCTTCAAGTTTGAATCGAGTTTCGACAATTTTTGTGCAAATCATCAAAGACGAAAAGATGTCAGAGGAACAAATTAAAGCAAAAACCGAGCAAGTAGCGGCAAACATTGCTAAGGTCTTTCCTGACAATCAGTTACTTAAGGCGGCGGATATGGAAGAGTTATATTTGAATTCTTTCCCGGCTTTTGAAATTTTCCGTAAAGTAATAATTGGTGTGGCTTCAGTCATTAGCGCTTTGGTTATTTTGTTGACGATGTATACAACCGTTACTGAGCGAACACGGCAAATCGGAATTTTGAAATCATTGGGAATGTCCAATGGTAAAATTGCGTGGACGATTACTCAAGAAGCCATTTTGATTAGCGCATTGGGCATTCTGACAGGAATTGTTTTAACAGTTATTGCCAAACTTTTATTGATGAAATTTTCTTCCTCGCAAATCGAGTTGAATGGTCCCGTTATTATAGTTACTACGATTGTTGGGATTGTCGGAGGAGCGTTAGGCGCACTTTATCCTGCTTACCGTGCGGCGCGTTTAGATGCAGTTGAGGCTTTGAGCTATGAATAAGCCGTTATGACAGAAAAGATAAGAGCTAAAATGAATCGCACTTTGACCCTTTCGGAAGAAGAGCGATTTCTTTTTTCAAGCAATTTGCTGTGCCCAAAATCTAACCAATCACTGACCCTAGGTGAAATTCTTAACAAAACTATAAACGCCAATCTTTTTGAGGTTATTGATAATCTGCCAAAAGCGTTTGCTGACCTGATTTTAATTGATCCGCCATACAATCTTTCTAAGGATTTTAACGGTTTCAAGTTCAAATCTGCCAAAAATCAAGACTATTTGGAATATTTACGTTCCTGGTTCGGAAAGGTGGTTTCCCTGCTCAAACCAAATGGTTCCCTTTATTTGTTTGGTGATTGGAAATGCACCTCGGCACTGCAAACAGTGATGGAAGAACATTTAACTATCCTTAACCGGATCACCTGGCAAAGAGAAAAAGGTCGCGGAGCATTGAACAATTGGAAAAACGGAATGGAAGATATTTGGTTCGGAGTAAAAAATCCAAAAGATTATTTTTTCGATGTCGAATCCGTAAAAATGAAACGCCAAGTCCTAGCCCCTTACAAAGAAAACGGTAAACCAAAAGACTGGGAAGAAACTAGAGATGGGAATTTTCGTCTCACTTATCCCTCAAATTTTTGGGATGACATTAGTATTCCCTACTGGTCAATGCCGGAAAATACCGACCATCCTACACAAAAACCTGAAAAACTTATTGCCAAACTGATTCTGGCTAGTTGCCCAAAAGACGGAGTCGTTTTCGACCCTTTTTTAGGTTCCGGAACAAGTTCGGTTGTTGCTAAAAAGCTCGGCAGAAGTTATTGCGGAATAGAAATGAACCAAGAATATGCCTGCTGGACTGAAAAAAGATTGGAAAGAGCCGATACTGATAAAGCAATTCAAGGATTTACTGACGGAGTTTTTTGGGAAAGAAACTCTTTAAAGTTTCAAAAGAAATAAATTTCACCAAATAAAGCAAGCAATTCGTCAAAAAGTTGGAATAATCCATCTTTTGGATAAATTGTTCCTGTAAAAAATAGAAATGTTTCATCTCAGGATACGAAAACCCTATAGCAAGAGTTGAAAGGTTTACTAAATTTTATGAAATGTTCCTATCCAAACTTAAAACGGGGACCAAAATTTATGGAAACTTCCTTGAAATAATAGGAAAGTTTTATAGCCTAAGTAAGAATGTTCTTAAAAAAAATAGAAATGCCATATCAAAAAGTAGGAATGTCCAATGAATTTTGTGAAATGTTCTATGAAATTATTGAAACAATCATTAAAATTGAGTCGAATTTGTTAAAATTTGATTTATTGAAATTTGTTAGAAAGTAGAAAGAGTGTAATAAATGATAAAGTTTGCCAAATTATTATTGATTGTTTCAGTTTTTTCGGTCAGCATTTTTGCCCAAAATGTTAACACTAAAATAAAAAGTGAAAATCTTGACCCCGAAAATCTGCCAAAAGAGTTAAAAGCTTTTATTCCCGAGGGTTACGTAGCGTTAAATGCCACTACCGGAAACTTAAATCTTGATTCAATTTCGGACGTGATCTTAGTTGTTAAAAAGCCAAATGAAAAGGAAACCTCTGATGTGGTTGACCATCCGACCAAACGCCCTTTACTTATTTTGATTGGGGAAGGAAATAAAAAATATAAACTGGCAGGTAGAAATGATGATGTTGTTTTTTGTGTCGATTGCGGCGGAGTTTTCGGCGATCCATTCGAGGGAATCACGATTAAGAACGGATTTTTCTCCGTGGAGCATTACGGCGGAAGTTCCTGGAGGTGGTCTAAAGTAATTACTTTTAAATATTCCGCCCCCGATAAAAATTGGGTATTAAGCCGGGTTGGTTCTGATTCCTTCCATGTTTCAGACCCTAACAAAGTAAAATCAACTGTCAAAACCGCCAAGAATTTCGGCAAAGTTCTATTTGAAAAATACATTGGTTATAAAGATTAAAAATTTTTGAAATCCAAATTTAAAAGGTTTAAATTAACCCAATAAACTTTTTAGCGCCTTTCCCGTGTGTGATTTCTTTTCTTTGGCAATCTCTTCGGGTGTGCCGACTGCGACTACTTTCCCGCCCAGACTGCCACCTTCGGGACCCAGATCAATGACATAATCGGCAGATTTGATGACATCCAGATTATGTTCGATGACGATTACCGTATTGCCTAGATCAACCAATCTTTGCAAAACATCCAACAATTTATGAACATCGGCAAAATGCAATCCCGTCGTTGGTTCGTCCAGAATATAAATTGTTTTGCCGGTTGCGCGTTTAGATAATTCTTTGGCAAGTTTAATGCGTTGTGCTTCACCGCCCGAAAGGGTAGTAGCAGATTGACCAAGTTTGATATAGCCAAGTCCGACATCCAACAGTGTTTGTAATTTTTGTTTGATCTGCGGAATATTTTCCAATATCGGCAAAGCATCTTCAATGGTAGTATCCAACAATTCGGCAATAGATAAATCTTTATATTTAACAGCCAAAGTTTCGCGGTTATAGCGCTTTCCACGACAAACATCGCAGGTCACATAAACATCGGGCAAAAAGTTCATTTCGATTCGTTTCAATCCATCGCCTTCGCAGGCTTCGCACCGTCCGCCTTTGACGTTGAATGAAAAACGTCCGGCTTTGTAACCACGCTCGCGCGATTCCGGCAGCATCGCGTAAAGCTCACGAATCGGGGTAAACAAACCCGTATAAGTGGCAGGATTTGAACGCGGCGTGCGACCAATCGGAGTCTGATCGATCTCAATAATTTTATCAATATACTCCGTGCCTTCGATGCTGTCGTGGGCAGCGGGTTCACGCAAGCTGCCGTAGATTTTCCGCATTAAAGCCGGATACAAAATATCATCAACCAAGGTAGATTTTCCGCTTCCGCTCACTCCCGTAACGACCGTTAATATTCCCAAGGGGAACATCACATCAATATTTTTTAGATTATTTGCCCTTGCTCCTTTGATAATTAAGTTCTTCCCGTTTTGACTCCGCCGGTTTTTAGGAACATCAATTTTTAATTTAC
>DAORIL010000580.1:0-4469 GCA_035438525.1 Pyrinomonadaceae bacterium | reverse complement strand
TTGGGAATGCTGGTTGATATTTCGCACGTTTCGGTCAAGGTGATGAATGATGTTGTGGACGTGTCAAACGGACTAATTATGGCTTCGCATTCGAGCGCACGCGCCTTAAATGACCATACCCGCAATGTTCCCGACGATGTTTTAAAACGGGTTGCCAAAAACGGCGGCGTGATAATGATTAATTTTTACCCGTCATTTTTGGACGCAAGAACCAACAAAGAAGAAAATGAGCGCACTGCTAAACTAAAACCTCAGATTGACGCACTCAAAGAAAAATTCAAAAACGATCCGCAAGGTTACAACGAAGCCGAACGCAAACTTTTAGCAGAAAATCCAATTTACGTTACGCCTTATACAACAATCGTTGACCATATTGACCACATCAAAAAGGTTGCCGGAATCGATTTTGTCGGACTCGGTTCGGATTTTGACGGAGTCCCTTTTTTACCTGCCGGAATGAAAGGAATGGAAGACTTGATTTTAGTCACTTATGAAATGCTCAAACGCGGCTACACTGAACAGGAAATCCGCAAAGTTTTAGGCGAAAATTTCCTTCGCGCCTTTGCTCAAGCCGAGAATATTGCAAAAATTCAAACCCGTAAAATCAGTGCGGAAGGAAGTTTGAAGAAAATCAAGTAATTATCAGAAAGTCTTCCTGCACTGTCTGGTTATTTTTATGTCAACAAAGTCTTTCGGAAAATTTTTAAAGACCAGTAAAAAATTGACTGCTACTGAAATAACAGCAGTTCAGGAAATTTGTGAAATTTTTATTTCCCGAATATTTGAGACTTGCGACATTTCTTCCCTCTTGGATGAGATTTTTGTCAGTAATTTTATTGAAAGACTAATCAAAGAAAAGAAAAATGAAATCTCTCAAAATATTAAGAAATATTCTTCCAAAGTTTTTAACCCTGACAAGGTTCCTTTTGTTCCTTTTCTTTATTTCAAATCCGATTTACTTGACAAAGCCCCTCAAGAAGAGTGGAAACGACTTTTCATTTCTATTTTTAATTTCAAGCATTTTGAATCAATTCTATTTCTTAATAGTTTTGTAAAATTAATGAAAAGTAATCCAGAAATAGAAGTTGAAGAGTTTTTCAATTCTAAAACATTATTTACTACAGAACTGCTTGAACTCTTTAATAATAATCCCAATTTGAAAGGCTATATTCAAAAAAATTTTGAATCCGAGCCAATTAAAACAATTACTGAACTGCAAAATGTTAATGAGACGATAGAGAAAGGGCTAGCAATACTTAAAAATGGTCAGTTAAACAACGAGATTTTTGAGGGAAGTAAAAGTTTGCAGGAAAAATTAAACTCCAACCCATTTTTTGGTGAAAAAGCTGAAATCAATTCGAGTGACTTTTTCGGATTTATCAGCGGAACTCGTTTTATTTCGGTTTATCTTCCACCCGGACTGAAATATTTTATTGTTAAGGAAAAAGAAAATTATAAAATTCTGTTAAAACCATAAAATAGAAACTATGAAACGCCGTCAATTTATTCAACTAGCAACAGTTACCAGTTTGGCATTAACAATGACCAAAGAAATTACAGCCAATCCGTCTTCTTTTGAGTTTGAAGAAATAACAATTAACGAACTTCAAGCAGCAATGCAGTCAGGAAAAATCTCGGCGGAAAAAATCTCGGCGATTTATATGGATCGAATCAGAGATTTAGACGAGAAATTAAATTCTGTTATTGACCTTAATCCTGATGCCCTGCAAATTGCCAAACAAATGGACTCCGAAAGAAAAGGAGGAAAAATTCGCTCGCCATTACACGGCATTCCAATCCTTATCAAAGACAATATTGACACCGCTGACAAAATGAAAACTACGGCGGGCAGTTTGGCTTTGCTTGATGAGCCAACTCCTTCTCAAGACGCATTTATCGTCAAAAAATTACGCGAAGCAGGTGCCGTAATTTTGGGCAAAACAAACCTCAGCGAATGGGCAAATTTTCGTTCATCGCATTCGTCAAGCGGCTGGTCGGGTCGCGGCGGACAAACTCGTAATCCGTATATTTTAGACCGAAATCCGTGCGGTTCTTCTTCGGGAACAGGCGCAGCAATTTCTGCTAATTTAGCTACAATCGGAATCGGCACAGAAACCGACGGTTCAATTATTTGTCCGGCTTCGACTTGCGGAATTGTCGGCATTAAACCATCTTTGGGCTTGGTTTCCCGCAACGGAATAATTCCGATTGCACACAGCCAGGACACCGCCGGACCGATGTGCCGAACCGTGACGGATGCCGCAATTTTGCTTGGTGTTTTGGTCGGAACCGATTCAAATGATTCGATTACAGCACAAGCCGGAAAGAAAGGCTTTAAGGATTACACCAAGTTTTTAGATAAAAACGGTCTGCACGGAAAACGAATCGGAGTTGCCCGTCAGACCTTTGGCAAAAACGATAAAATTGATGCGGTTATCGAGCCGCAATTGCAGGTTTTCAAAGATGGCGGCGTGACTCTGATTGATGTCGAATTTCCGACCAACGGAAAATTTGGCGATGCGGAATTTGATGTTTTGCTTTACGAATTTAAGGCGGATTTGAATAAATATCTGGCAAATCGCGGCGGAAAACATAAAACTCTGGCTGATTTAATCAAATTTAACGAAGAAAATAAAGCAAAAGAAATGCCTTTTTTCGGTCAGGAAATTTTTCTGATGGCAGAAAAAAAAGCAGATTTGAATGACCGGAAATATCGCCTTGCTCTGCAAAAATCGAAACTTTTGACTCAAGCACAAGGCATTGACGCGGTAATGAATAAAAACAAGATCGATGCTTTTATTGCTCCGTCGGGCGGCGTGGCGTGGATGACGGATTTGGTCAATGGCGATTGTGGTGTTTTTGAAGGAATGACCAGCATCGCAGCAGTCGCGGGTTATTCGAGCATTACCGTTCCCGCCGGATTCGTCCAGGGATTGCCTTGCGGACTTTCGATTTTCGGACGTGCTTTCAGCGAATCTACCTTAATTTCAATAGCCTACGCCTTTGAGCAAATGACCAAAGCACGAAAAGCACCGCAATTTTTACCGACCTATTCATAATTTTGGATTTGCAAAATATTTTTTAGACCAAAGCAACTTTTTCCAAACCTCACCGCATCTTTTTGACAGGTTCTAAAATCTAAAAATTTACAGATCATTTTAAGAGAAATTATGTTTCCTCGTTGGATATTGGTGTGCCTAATTATTGCTGTATTTAATTTTACAGCTTTTACTCAGACTAAAAGCATTAGCGAAGGCTCGCTCCAAGTAATTGACCAAAACGGAAAATCAAAAGGGCTATGCCCACTCAAAAATACTGAGGTTAAAGCCGAAATCAGCGGTTTTCTCTCACGAGTGAGCGTCACGCAAACTTTCCAAAATCCGTTCGATACACCAATCGAAGCCATTTATACCTTTCCGCTTCCAAATGATGCAGCGGTTGACGAGATGACCATTCAAATTGATAAACGCATCGTCAAAGCTAAAATAATGGAACGGCAAAAAGCACAGGAAACTTATGAAAAAGCCAAACAAGAGGGAAAAGTTACGGCACTTTTGGAACAACAGCGTCCGAACATTTTTACTCAATCGGTGGCGAATATTTTGCCAAATGCTGAAATCAAAGTAGTCATCAGCTATGTCGAAACTCTGAAATATGCTGACGGGACTTATGAATTTTCTTTTCCAATGACGATTGGCGAACGATATATTCCTCTTTCGCAAGCCGAAAATCCTGATTCTTCCAGTCAAACAGGCGTGCCTGATGCCAATAAAATTGTGCCTCCGTCGGAAAAACGTCCGTCGCATACGGTTTCTTTGGAATTAAAACTTGATGCAGGCGTTCCGCTTGAAAGTTTTGAATCAAACACGCACGAAATCGAAACGCAGCAGCTTTCTGCTAATACTTTGTTTTTAAAATTGAAAGATGAAGAAGAAATTCCGAACCGCGATTTTGTTTTGAAATATAAAACTGCGGGAAACAATATCAAAGATGCGGTTTTGACGCATCGCAGCGCAAAAGGCGGATTTTTTACTTTGATCCTACAGCCTCCTGCCAAAGTAATTCCTGCTGAAACAATGCCGAAAGAGGTTGTTTTTGTTTTAGATACCAGCGGCTCGATGTCGGGAATGCCGATTGAAAAAGCCAGAGAATCAATGAAATTAACGCTTGACGGGCTGAATCCGAATGATACTTTTAACCTCATTACTTTTGCCGGAGAAACACGGATTTTGTTCGATAAACCTGTTCCCGCCACCAAAGAAAATTTGGAAAGAGCGCAGAAACTTTTGGATGGTGTCAAATCGTCGGGCGGAACCGAGATGATGAAAGCCATCAAAGCAGCCCTTGAGCCGAGCGATGCCACCGATCACGTTCGCATCGTTTGTTTTATGACTGACGGATATGTCGGCAACGAGGCTGAAATTATTTCCGAAATCCAAAAACATCCCAACGCCAGAGTTTTTGGATTT
>DAORIL010000579.1:0-4469 GCA_035438525.1 Pyrinomonadaceae bacterium | reverse complement strand
ATAAACGACTGGTTGAGCGTCGGGTAAAACTTTTGATGGATGAAGGTGTTGAGTTTAAACCCAATGTAAATATTGGTGAAGATGTGACAGCAGAACAACTTAATGCAGATTTTGACGCAGTTGTTTTGTGCATTGGCGCGACCAAACCGCGAGATTTACCGATTGATGGGCGTGAATTTGGCAATGTTCATTTTGCGATGGATTTTCTCACGCAGAATACTAAAAGCCTTTTAGATTCAAACTTTGCAGACGGAAATTTTATCAACGTCAAAGATAAAAATGTCATTGTTATCGGCGGTGGTGATACCGGGACGGATTGTGTCGGAACGAGCTTGCGGCAAGGCGCAAAAAGTGTGATGCAGTTTGAATTGATGCCGAAATTTAAAGAAAGAAGTTTTACTCCCGATTGGTGGCTTTCACCAATGCGTGCTTTCCAAATTGATTACGGACAAGAAGAAGCAATCGCTCTCCAAGGCGGTGATCCGCGCAATTACAATATTTTAACCAAGCGATTTCTGGGCGAAAACGATGTTGTAACAGGTTTGGAAACTATTGAAGTTAAATGGGATAGCAACAGATTTGTCGAAATTGAAAACTCTACGAAACTTTGGCAAACGGATTTTGTTTTCCTGGCAATGGGCTTTGTCAGTTCCGAAAAAAATCGTTTATTAGAAGATTTTAAACTCGAACTAACTCCGCGAGGAACGATTCCAGTCAATGAAAATCTGCAAACCTCGGTTGAAAAAGTTTTTGCCGCAGGTGATGCAATGCGTGGACAATCACTTGTGGTATGGGCGATTGCTGACGGCAGAAATGTTGCCAAGTCAGTTGATAGATTTTTTCAAAATTAAGAATGAATCAGCCACGAACAAACACAAACTAGCACGAAAATTCTTAAATCAAATAGCCACAAATGGCACATATTTCACAAAATTGAAAGAAAGTATTATTCTTTTTTGTGTTTTTTGTGCCATTTGTGGCTATTTTTTTTGATTTACTCGCTCAAAAGTTTACTGGTTGAAATATCTTCGGTCAATTCATCTAAATTTAACCGCACCATTCCGCCTGCATCCGAAAATGCTGCCATTCGATTGAGTTTCTGATTACGCCAGCGAAAGAAAGCGAAACCTGCAAATATTCCCAATACTACAGCAATCCCGATTCCGCCAACAATCGTTAACATAGTAGAAACAAACAGTTGCGAGGCTTGTTTGACGAAATAGTCTTCGGCTCTTTTGAGATAATTCGGGTCTTCTCCCAGCCATTGCACCACTTTGTCGTATTTTACCCGGTCAAGCAAAGCGTTGGCGGTTGCTTCGTCTTTACCGCCAAAAACAAAGACCGAATAATTTCCAATCCGACGATAATAAATGGGCGGAGTGGATGGATTTGCGCTTAAAAATTGTTGAATTTTATTATCGGCATCAACCGAAAATTGCGGGGTTTGAAATTCAATAATCAAAAGTTTTCCTGCCGGATAATCGGCGGTTGCCCCTTCTGTTCCGCCTGCAAATTCAATTAAATCGAGAACTTTCTGATTACTGATCGCTTTTTTTAATTCGGCAGCATTTTTGATGTGCGTTGCATTGTCTTTAACTTTTTCCCAATCAGGTAAGGATTGAATAACCGATGGAGTAATATCTTCTTCGGAAACAATTGTAATATCTACGGGTTTGGTTGGGGCGTTTTGAGCAAAACCAGCAACCGCAAAAAATGAAATAACTAACGATAAAACTAAAAACTTGAACCAATCCAAATGACGCATTACAAAAATCTCCGCGCTAAAATATGTTTTAGAATTCTGATATTACAATTTTTAACGAAAAAAAGAAATGCTTTGATTGATCTTTGATTTTTGAAATTTGATCTTTGATATACTGCTTAAATGTTTTGAACAATCGCAAAAAATCAAAGATCAAATTTCATTAATCATTTAAAGCGGAGGGGTAATATTTGTGGTATTTGAATCGGCTAAATCCTTTCTAACCAACAAAACCAGTGTCACACCCGGGCGCAATGGATATTCGCCTGCTTTTTTGTAGTGACTGATGTATTTAGTGCTGACTTCATCATCCTGCTCATCTTTTTTAGCCACAATCATTTCAGAAGCATTGGCATCAACGATTTTTCCGTGAAAATTAGCGTGTGAATATTCGCGCATATACCACGGCATTGGCCAATAATCCGGCGAAACGATCTCGATGGTTGAATCCTTTCCTTTGTCGCTTTTTTCAGCATAATGCTCAATTTCTTTAATTAAATCGAGAAAACCTCGTTGTGTATGAGCATAAACATATGGCATTTGGTCATCATCATAGCGTTGAAAATTCAAATCATAAGTTTGATAGCTCAACACTACCACGGCAAAAAGGGTTACTAATCCGGCAAATATTTTGATTGCGACATCTCGATTTTTAAAGATCTCGTTGAGTCCGTAACCTGCCACCAGACACATCGGCAAAATAAACGAAAGCGCGAGCCAGGGAGTTTTGTAGGGAATAATCGTGTAAGCGGCAAAAAGCCCGAATGCCCAAAATCCTGTGAACATTGCAAAAAGATGTCTGCCTTTCAATAATGCAATCAAAGTTCCGATAGCAGAAAGTATCAAAATCGGTAATTCAGTTAATTTCAACCATTTTACATAAGCTAAATAACCGTTTTGGGTATGATCGCCGGTTCCGGTTTTTGTCCAAAACGCGTAAGCTTCAAATGCTCCGACAACTCCACCCCAATAGCTAAAAAATGATGAGAAGAACACAACGCTGACATAAATAAATGTCACAGCAACTGCCACAAGCAATAACCATGAATCAGATTCGTGAAAACGTTGGAGAAATGTGCCCCAAGAAATTTTAGTTGTTTCCAGCTCGTTTTCTTCAATTTTCCCAAACATTCCAACATAAAGCTTTCGCCAAACCCAAACGCAGGCACAAGCAATCAGCATCGTGCCAATCGTGATAAATGCTGTTTCTTTGGTCGCAAAAAAGAGAGCCATCGAAGCCGAAGCAAGAATTAAATAAATCGGTCTGCCTTCGTTCCAACTAAGCAGCATTCGCATTACCAAAAAGACCAAAAACGCTTCGATAGCAAAAAATCCGACCTGCAAGATCCATAATAACGTCGGATTATCTTTGCCTATCGCATTTGCCAATATCATCGGCGGAGCGACAAAACAAACCAATAACAGCAAAGTCATTAAAACAGTCGCAAACATTCCTGCTTTTCTGCCTTCGATAAAAAACAAAACGCCGAGAACTATTCCTAAACTACAGACAACAAAAAAGATTTCGTGAATAAAATATCGCGAAATATAGACCATGCCGGGCGACAACGCGACTAATAATGCGGCTACTATACTTCCGAATGTGCCAAGATACTTTCTTAAACAAAGCACCATCGCCACCATCAAAACACCGAAAACTGCCACACTTGCCCGAATCGAAAAAGTCTCAAGCCCGAAAAGTTTGGTGAACGCCAAAGAAATATAATAAAGCGTCGGACCGTGATAATTGCTCGGATCGTATTTATAATCACCATTACGAAAAAGATTGATCAAAAAATAACCGTTAACACCCTCGTCATGATGAAGCGGTTTAAGTGTCAAATCCCAAAATCGCCAAAAAGCTGCGATTGCTGTCACTACAACACACGGAATTATCCATAAATGATTGTCTGATTTCGAGGTTTGGTCTTGAATTTCGATAGTTTCTTCTGTCATTTCACTTTATAAACTTTGCATTCTCCGAATTCTGCTATTTTAGGATATTTTTCAAAAAATGCATCGTTCAAAATTAAATTATTTTGGATCGTATAGCTTCTTTCTTCGGGCGAAATTATCACATATTCGATATTATTTTTCTTCAATAGTCCGTCCGCCAACGCTGAGCCTTCGTAAATCCGCATCAATTCTCTTTCGCGCGGTTCATAATCAATACCGTAGGAAGAAAGATGTCCGATGTAGCGCATCCACGAGCGTCTGCCCGAAAGAACAACGGCTGAATTATAAGTCGGAGCGTTCAAAAATAGAGCGTTTGGCGCAGTTTTTTGTTTTATTTCTTCGGCAATTTTGACCGAATCATTACTAAAAACCTGATAATTGATTTGTTTGGACATCACCCGCCAAACATCTATTGCCCCTGACAAAGTTAAAATTAAAAACGCTGCGACCGCAATTGTTTTGAAACCAAAATTCTTTTCCCACAGCCACGCCAACAACCATGCGACAAACGGAATTGAGGCTAAAAACCAATAGATCAAAACTTTGATGTTATCCCATTCCCATGGCGCAAGTTTGATCGTATTTGAAAGGAGAAAGATAAAAATAAAAGGAATGTAGAAAAGGAGTAGAGAGTGGAGAGTGGAGAGTGGAGAGTGATTTTCTTCACTTTGCGCCTTTGTATCTTTGCGCCTTTGCGTTAAAAACAGTGCAATTGCCAGCATCGGAATAAAAATGCCTAAATTATTTATCC
>DAORIL010000578.1:0-4474 GCA_035438525.1 Pyrinomonadaceae bacterium | reverse complement strand
CGACCCTGCGAATTGCTTTCGCAGGAACTGAATCAAAAACTTTGGCTCTCAACCTAAATAATCAGCCAATTGGAACAATTTCGGACTTGCTCGATACAGGAGTTATCCGGCGCGACGCAAATCGTGGTTATTGGCAAGAAAAATCGGTTAACTTTGACGCTTCTTTGATGAAATCGGGAACGAACATTCTGAAACTAACAGTTCCGGCGGGCAATATTACACGAGGCGTTCAATACGATTATTTACGTTTGGAACTGGACGAAAACGGGAAAAATTGAAAATGGATAAGGGAAAATTGAAAATTATTTTAGTTGTCGTGTTTTTTGTGTTTTCTACAGCCGTTTTCGCCCAGGAATCCGAAATCAAAACTTCTCCCGTGATAGATGCTCCGATTGATATTTCAAAATATAAACTAAAAAAGGTTTATGAAAACGATTTCAGCAAAAAACAGAAAATTGCTTTTGAAAAAGATTTTATCAAACAAAATGCCGATGGAAGTTGGACGCGAACAGGCAAACCCGATAAACAAGCCGAATGGATTGCCGAAGGTTTAGGCGGAGTTGATGTCAAAAACGGTAAACTTCGCGCATCGCCAGTTCCTTTAGATGCGAGCGGGAATCAAATTGCAAATTCCAAACGCTCACATCTCGTTATTTGGAACAAAAATATTTTTCCTGACAATTTCCTACTCGAATTTGAAATGAATCCAAATAGTTCGACCAGCGGTTTAACCATCGTTTTTTTCTGTGCAACCGGCAAAAACGGCGAGGATATTTTCGATTTGAATTTGCCGCCGCGTCAGGCAGATTACAAAACCTATCACAGCGGCGCGATTGCAAATTATTCAGATTCATATTTTAGCCGTAATACCGAAATCGAAAGTATTACCAATCGTTTACGCAAAAATGTCGGTTTCAAACTTGTTGCCGAAGGAAAAAGTCTGACCACAGGCTCTACTGATGTTACTCATCACATCCGTATTTTGAAAGTGGGCGGACATATTGAAATAGAAATTAACGGAAAAATCATTTTCAAATGGATTGACGCGGAAAAACCACTTGGTGCAGGGCGAATTGGACTGCGGTCAATGGAAGGGGTTTCGATGATTACTTACGACAATTTCAAGGTTTGGAAAGTTTCAACCAAATAAACCAAGTCCCTGGTTAAAAAAATTAAGGAGTGTTCAAAATGAGATTCAAAATAGCATTTGTTTTTATGGGTTTATTTCTGTTACTTCCAACTCTTTCAGAAGCCCAAATCGGAAGGCGATTTCCATCAGAACGAAAAGTAGTAAAAGACCCGGTAACCGGAACATTGCTGACGTTTTTAACCAGCACCCCGACAGGTGATTCAAAGATTTATCAAACCCATAACCAATGGACTTCGGACGGTGAATGGTTAATTTATCGTTCAGGCAGAGTTCGCGGCGAAGCGATGGCGGTCAATGAAAAAACGGGCGAAATGGTTCAGGTTACCGAAGGCGGGTATACAGGAATGCTGAGTGTTGCTCGCAAATCTATGAAGTTGTATTTTATGCGTGATCCGAACAGAAACATGGCGGAGGGACAAGGCAACGGTAATCCTCAAGGTAGGCGCGAACCACCTTCACTGCAAATTATCGAAGTTGATTTGGAAAAAGTTTTTGCCGACAGCAAAGCGGGAAAAATGAAATCGCCTGATTATTACCAAAGAGTTTGCGGGACGACCCCACCCGAGATTGGCGCAGGCGGCGATATGGCTCTGGATGGCGACGAAGAATGGGTTTATTTCCGCATCGGAACAGCAGAAGCCGCTCGACATCTGGCACCGAATACTAAAATTGAGCCGAATTTTGGTCCCCGCAATATGGGCGCAGGTCCTTCTGGAATTGGTGCGATGAACATCAAAACTGGAACTTTGAAACACGTTGTTTCCGTGCCTTTTCAGATCGGACATATTCAAACTAATCCTTGGGTTCCGGGCGAAATCGTTTTCTGCTGGGAAACGGGCGGAAAATCTCCGCAAAGAACTTGGACAGTGTTAGCTGATGGAAGCGGTTTAAGACCTTTGTATCCTGAATCGGAATATGAATGGGTGACGCACGAAGCCGTGATTGGCAAAGACGAAGTTGCCATCGCCATTATGGGACATCGCCAAATTCCCGGCAGCACGTTAAAAGTTGCCCAAGGGACGGAAGTGAGCGGCGCAAATCCCGGACAAGACCCGGCTTGGGGAAAATCGGGAACGCGTGAAAAACCGACAGGGTTGGGAATTGTAAATTTCCGAACACGCGAAATGACAATTGTCGGGCAAACTCCATCTGGCAGCGGACTTTGGCATGTTTCTGGTTCATCAGACGGACGCTGGGCAGTTGGTGATGATTTTTCGCGCAGTATTTATTTAATTGATCGGAATACACACGAAATGATTTTAATCTCGACCGGACACAAAACAACGGCTGCTGATCACCCGCATCCGACAATGAGTCCTGACGGAACAAAAATCGAAATTCAATCCGCGATACTTTCGGCGGATGGAAAATCAATGAATATTTGCATTATTCCCGTGCCTGAAGAATGGTTGAAACGGAAATATTAGACAATTTTCCCAATTCAGCCAAAATATTAACACAAAGGCGCAAAGAAGCAGAGGCCCAATGGATTTTTTGAAAATTTTTATTTTTCTTATTTTGCTTCTAACTTTGTTCATTTGCGCCCGGGCAACTTTGTCGGCTCTGCGTTAAAAAACTTTTTTGAAAATTGTCAAATATTGATTTATCAAAACAATGAAAAGATTTTACTTTGTAATTTGTCTGGCTTCGATATTTTTTTCAATCGTATCGGCACAATCGTTAAAAGTATCGTCAAACGGACGATTTTTCACTCAAAACAATAGTAAACCTTTCTTTTGGCTAGGTGATACAGGCTGGCTTTTGTTCAAAAAATGTTCGCGTGAAGAAACCATTAAATATCTCGATTTGAGGCAGAAACAGGGCTTTAACGTCATTCAAGTGATGGTTTTACACGACTTGAAGAACACTAAAAATTTCTATGGCGATGAAGCGTTGATAAATTCGGATGTTTCAAAAGCCTTGATTACACCAGGAAATAATTTTGCAAAATCTGACGAATATGATTATTGGGATCACGTCGAATGGGGGATTGGCGAAGCCGCTAAACGCAATATTTATATGGCTTTAGTTCCGGTTTGGGGAAGTAATGTCAAAGCCGATTTGGTTAGCCAATCTCAAGCAAAAGCGTATGCAGAATTTCTCGCTAATCGCTTCAAAAACAAAACGAATATAATTTGGCTCAACGGTGGAGACCTGCGCGGGGATGACCACCAAAATATTTGGAATGTCATCGGAAAGACCTTAAAGCAAAACGACAAAAATCATATGATCGGCTTTCATCCGCGCGGACGCACGATGTCTTCGGAATGGTTTCACAATGAAAATTGGCTTGATTTCAATATGTTTCAAAGCGGTCATCGCAATTATGCACAAGATAATTCGCCCGATGAAACACATCATTTTGGCGAAGATAATTGGAAATATGTGGAAATTGAATACAATTTAAAACCTGTCAAACCAACACTTGACGGTGAACCATCTTACGAAAATATTCCGCAAGGTTTGCACGACCCGAAACAGATACGTTGGAATGAAAACGATGTCCGCCGATACGCGTATTGGAGCGTTTTTGCAGGCGGCGCAGGCTTTTCTTACGGCGAAAATTCAGTAATGCAGTTTTACAAAAAAGGCGATCAAGATCCCGCTTATGGAGCGGAAAATGATTGGCGCGAAAGTATTAATGCCAAAGGTGCCAATCAAATGCAGCATTTGAAAAATTTGATGCTCTCGAAACCATATTTTGAACGCGTCCCTGCGAATGAATTGATTGCAAATCAAAGTGAAAAATACAATTATATCGCCGCCACGAAAGGCAAAAATTATGCACTTTTTTACACTTACACAGGACGTGAAATTACAGTAAAAATGAAATTTTTTTCGCCCCGATTATCGAAATATTCTTGGTTTAATCCGAGAGATGGAAGTTATACGCCAAAACAGCCCGTCAAAAATACCGAGATAGAAACATTTCAGCCGACCAGTGAAACAAAAGCCGGAAATGATTGGGTTTTAGTTTTGGAAAATTAAAATTATTGCTTGCCCAAAACCTGTCATTTCGCCTTATTTTCCAAACGCTTTTTGAACCTTTAAAGTCTCGCCTGTATCTTCGATTTCAAACAATTTGGCACGTTCGGTATTTTTATTCGGTGAATGAAGCACGAGCATCAATTGACCGTCAAAACGTTTGAAAATCGTGCCGTGTCCGCCGTCCGCCGAAAATAAGGGTTCAGCGTTTTGCCGCCATGGTCCGGCGAGTTTGCCCGAATCAGAAACGGCAACCCCGGTCGTGTATCCGGTATTGCTGAAGCTAGACCAGATCATAAAAAGTTTCCCGCTTTTCGATTTATAAAGATCAGGTCCGTC
>DAORIL010000577.1:0-4487 GCA_035438525.1 Pyrinomonadaceae bacterium | reverse complement strand
GGCTTCACTTTGAATTATTTGTGGGCTGAAAATATTCAAATTATTTGCTGAACAATTTGAAAAAACTGTTAAGAAACCTAAAAGAAAAATGAATAATAGCCATTTCATAAAATTCCAAATTTAATGAGTTTATCGCATTTTTAATGCCTCGTAAAAATTTTTATAAAGTGAAGCCGAGAGATTCAACCTTTTCGATTCCCTGACTACATAACCCGTCAAAGTTTCCAACTCAGTTCTGCCTTTTTTTATAAAATCGCTGTGCATCGAAGATGTGATTTCAGGAGACATTCCTTTTATTCGGTCAAAAGTAATTTGCTCAATATTCTCATCAACATTTATTGTCTTAGCTTTGGAAAGGCTTGTAACTTCAGCAATTAACTCGCTTAAAAGGTTTTGATTTTCTGCGGAACTATTAATTCCTCCGGCATTTGTATTTAAATACGAAGTCAATGTTGCGAGACTTGAGATAAAAATAAATTTTTCCCAAATTGTTTTGTCAATATCATCTTTTAATTCAACATTAATTTCAGCCGATTTAAGTATCTTTTCAAATAATTCAAGTTTCTGGCTTTTTCCATTAAATCCGCCAAATTGCAAAAGTTTTATATCGGAGTCAACTTTGACAACTCCCGGTTCAGTTATTCTTGAGGCAATATAAGCACAACCTTTCCAGACTTCGGCATTTGGGGCAAGGTTTAAGATTCTTTCGGAATTATCAACCCCATTGAGCAAAGGCAAAATTGCTGTATTTTCTCCTATGCATTGTTTGAATTTGATTATGCATTCCTCTAAATCATAAGCCTTTGTGCAAATCAGAAAAATATCAACCAATCCGATTTCGTCGGCTTCAATTGAAACCAGATTTGGCTTGGCAAAAAATTGACTATTTGTGGTTATAACCTTTTAACCATTATTCTTAATAGCTTTAGCATTTTCACCCCGGGCAATAAAAATAATTTCAACCGTTTCGGAATGAGCAAAATAGTTCGCTAATTTTCCGCCGAAATATCCTCCAACCCCGCCGATTCCTAAAATGGCAATTCTGAATTTATCTTTCATTTATTTTTTATCAATTTATTTATTGCCTCAATTAATTCAAAATCTTTCGTTTAAACCTATTCCATGGCAATTACAGTTTTATTTTCTAAAATCGGTGTTTGATAATCTTTTGTTTTTAGTTTTTTGTGCAATAAAGTAGCAATAAAAATGCTGGATAAAATAAGTGCAATGCTTAAATATCCCGTCACCTCATAATTAGAAATCTTATTATCAGGCATTTTTACAACAATGAAACCTGCCAAAACAGAAGCAAAACCGACAAAGAATTGCTGAACGGACGAATTAAAACTCATAAAACTTCCACGTCTTTCCGGATCAACTACGTTGCTGATCATTGCCTGAGCCGGAATGAATCTTCCGGCTGAAATAATGAACCATAATCCAGTGATACAGAGCACAAAATAAAATGGAATTGGGGGTAAGTTTGTAATCAGGGCAATCATTGGAACACTTGCTAAAACCAAGAAAACAAACATTTTATATTTCCCAAATTTATCTGCCAAACGTCCAATGAATGGTGAGGTGATCATCGTCAGAGCACCGCCAACCATATAAACCATTGGGGTTTGTGTTTTGGAGAAACCCATATTGAATTCCAAAAACGGATTGATAAACGGGATAATCATAAAATGTCCCATCATCAAAAATGCAGTTAATATTAATGCTAAAATTTGGCTTGGATTTTTAAAAACATCGCTGATCAATTCCAAAGGTCCAACCTTTTGCCGATTTTTATCCAGTAAATGTTGATTCATTTTTGGCAAAAATCTGATTAAAAACGGAATCAACAGCAACCCCAAAATGACCACAAAAAAGAAAGGCGCATGCCAGTTGAAAAGATTGGCGATAAATAACCCAAACGGAACCCCGAAAACCGAAGCTGCCGAAAAAGCTGCCATGATCATTCCCATGGCGGCAGCCCGTCTTTCATATGGAATTATGTCCGCAACAATTGATAAAACCTGTGCGCCGATCAATCCGCCAAATAATCCCGTAACTACTCTCGAAACCAGCAAAATTTCGTAAACCGGGGACATCGCACAGCATAAGGTTCCGATCAAAAAACCCGCGTAGGCAAAGAGTAAAACCTTTTTGCGGTCAAAACCGTCAACAAAAAAAGCGGCTAAAAATCCTGAAGCCCCTGCGCTAAAAGTATATGACGCAACCAACATTGAAAATTGTTGGGAACTAATGTCAAAATACGGCATCAGATAATTTCCGAGCGGCATCATGATCATAAAGTCCAGGATGTGTGTGAAGTTCAGGATTGCCAACAAAAGGAGAATGATTTTTTCTTTACTTCCAGATTCCATTTAGTATTTAACGTAAATTAGCGGATATAAGTTTTAGAGACTTTTGCCCGCGAAAAGCACGAATCTACCCGAATAAAAACCTAAATGATTATTTGTAATTCGTGCTTTGCAGCTATTGTTAGGTTTACCACAAAAAACAAATTTATTCGCGCTCATTCGTTTTATTTGGCGGGCAAATCTTTTATCCGGTTATGATTTTGCTGCCGTTTCTTCGGGAAAATCTGCCCCTTCTGAAACTTCCGCATTTGCATCATAATCAGCTTTGAGCTCTTCTAATTTTAACCGAGCATTTTTTAAAGCAGCTTTTCCAAGTAAAAGGTGATGGGGCGGATTTTCGGATTCAACTGCTTTTACAATGGCTTTTGCAGCACGAACGGGATCACCCGGTTGATTTCCGCTATAACTGCGAATATTTGCCTGATTTGTTCCCGAAGTTGCCTCGTAATCAGAAATTTTGACTTTTGCATCGTTTGCCGAACGACCTGCCCAATCTGTTCGAAACCCTGAGGGTTGAACAATTACAACTTTAATTCCAAGCGGCGCAACCTCTTTTTGCAAAGATTCCGAAAATCCATTTACAGCATATTTTGTGGCGTGATAATACGACAAAGCCGGAAAAGCGACCGAACCGCCGATCGATGAAATATTAACAATTGTTCCCGAACGACGCTCGCGCATTTTCGGCAAAACGGCTCTGGTCATTGCCGACAATCCCCAAAAATTAGTTTCAAACATTGCCCGAACATCATCTTCGTCGGATTCTTCTGCTGCGCCGAAATAGCCAATTCCGGCATTGTTAACTAAAACGTCAATTCTGCCGAAATGTTCTTCCGCTTTGCTAACAGCATCAGCAACTTGTTGTTTATCGGTAACTTCTAATTTCAAAGCCAAAGCGTTTTCTTCGTTTATAGCCACTAAATCCTGAACTTTCTCAAGATTTCTGGCCGTTAAAGCAACTCTGTAATTATTTTCAAGTAAATGTTTTGCTAATTCACGACCAAATCCGGTCGAACATCCTGTGATAAACCAAACCTTTTTTTCACTCATTTTATTTCCCTTTAATCCTTAAAATTTCGATATGAACCGTTTTCAATATCTTCTAAAATTGTTTTGTTTGAATTGGGCGACCAACGCAAATTCCCTTTTGCTTTCTCAGCCGAAAGTTGATTGTTTATCGAAAGAAAATCAAACATTTGGCCAAACTGTTCCTTTGCTTTTTCCGCCGAAATACTTTTAGCCTTAATGTTTAACAACCGGGCAACTCCTTCATTTAGTTCTTTCAACGAAATACTTTCAGCCGCAACGTTATAAAGCCCCTTGGCAGTGCTGGTTTCAAGTGCTAAAACATATAAATCAGCCACATCTTCCACATGAACTGCCGAAACTTTTTGATCCCCGGTTTCCAAATAATTCGCACTTCCTTCTTTTTTCGCCTGATTGATAATGAAAGGAACAAACGAACTTCCGCCGCGTCCGTAAACAAATAAAGGCAATCTCAAAATAATGCTCCGAATTCCTTTTGATGAAAGTTGTTCCGTATCACGTTCCGATTCACCTCTAAATTTGCGAGGCGAACTTTCACCGAAGGGATAATCTTCGTCTGCCTCGTTGCCCCGGGTATCGCCTAAAACTGCTGAACTTGAAGTAACGATCAGCCGTTTATTGGTCTGATTCATTGCTTCGGCAAAAGCTTTGATAACTTCCCTGTCTAACTTTACGGCATCGTTATAATCAGAAAAATTATGGCTGAATGCGGTATGAATAACCGCATCAGCCTCAATTGAACCACTTTTTAGGACCTCAAAATCTGATAATTCCCCGCGAATTACCTCGATTTTCTTTTCATTTAATTTGGCTTCAGCTTCATCGTTTCGAGCTAAACCCAAAACTTTATGGCCTCTGCCTTTCAGCTTTTCAGCGACAACCGAACCAACATATCCTGTCGCCCCGGTCAAAAAAACTTTCATCTTTTTGTCTCCAAAACTTAAAATTCAAGTTTTTAGTTTACGCGTAAGTTGGATAATCCGTATAACCTTTTTCACCGGGTGTGTAAAAAGTTGATTCATCCGGGGTGTTTAACTCCCAATTATTGGCAAATCTTTGGGGTAAATCAGG
>DAORIL010000576.1:0-4497 GCA_035438525.1 Pyrinomonadaceae bacterium | reverse complement strand
CATCTTTTCAAATGTTGGGCAATATAAAGTGCGGCAATGTCGAGCCCGCGCGAAGGTGTATCGCGTCCTTCGAGTTCATCGGAGGCAATAAATTCCAGATGATTTCTCAGTTGTTCGGCGGTTATTCCGTCCGTATTTCCGAAAGCCGGTTTAGCGGGTGCGGAGGTCGTTCCCGGTTTTGCTTTCGTTTGCGCCGAGGTTCTAGCCGGAATTCCGCTTAAAACAAATAATAAAATTAAGAATAATGCTGATATTTTTTTCATCTAATTTGAACTTTGATTTTTGATAAAACCTTATTTTTCACTTTTTACTTTTACTTCTTACCGTTTTATTTACATTCCGAATAATGCAATTCCGTCAGGTGATTGCCCTGTTTCGACTTTGCCCACAACTTCACCTTTTTCTAAATCAATTTTTAGGACAAAATCATTTTGAACCGCTGAGACAAAAGCCGTTTTGCCGTCTTTTGAAAAAACAATGCTGAGCGGAACGCTTTCCAGTTTGATACGCTTAATCTCTTTTCGAGTCGCGACATCAATTACTGCCAACTCTTTGGTATTTATCATCGAGGCATAAACATATTTGCCGTCAGGAGTAAATTTAACCCGATATGCACGCCCCCCGGTATCGACACGTCCGACGACTTTATTTTGAGCGGTATCAATAATGTCGATCGCACCATCCACATTTAATCCAGCCCAAACTTCCTTGCCATCCGGCGAAAGGTCAATCGCTTCGGGCTGTTTGCCGACCGGAATATGCACAATTTTTGAACCGGCGGGCGGAACATTGGCAAATTCAAACGCCGTCACCGAATCGGAACCAATATTGCTGGTATAAAACCTTTTTTGGTCTGTAGTTCCGACAATCATATGTGACGTGTTTTGTCCTGTTCCCATCAGCCAATCCACTTTGTCTGCAACCGGATCATAACGCGCAATCAACCGATTTGTTTCTGACGTAAAATAAACTTTTCCGCCTAATTCGACAATTCCATGCGGACGCAGCAAAGGAAGTAAACTAACTCTGCGAAGTTCTTTTTGAGCCGCAACATCAATTACTGAAAACGAACTTCCGGGCGTTTGTGCACCGTAATTTGCCACGATTGCGGTTTTGCCGTCCGACAATAAAATTACCTCATGGGGATTGTCACCAGTCGGAACTTTACCCAACACTTTCATTTCGTTAGCATCAATTATTGCCAAAGTGCTGTCGGCTTTATTAAGCGCAACCAAAACAGGTTTTGTCGTCTGACCAATCACAATCACATAATTCCGCCAGACGATAATGATCGAAAAGACAAGCAGAACTAGAACTTTGAATTTGGTTCGATTGGTCATAATGAATTTGACGAATTTAAGTGTCTCGGTGAGTTTAGCGATTTATAAAAAAGTTGGAAGTAAAATGTGACGAAGCGAAACTCTTTGTGATAAGTAGTTTCGGATTACTGATAAAGATGTGAAACAGATATTTGGATTGTGGATAAATTATTGGATTATTTTGTGAGGAAATTCCTATTCATATTGTAAATTTCTGATTTTATCCGTGTATAATTCTTGATGTTTGGCTGACGCATCAACCCAAGAAAGTGGAAAAGTTTGCTTTTCTAAAACAACATCTTCAATTGCTTTTTGCATTTGTTTGGCGCAAGTATTAAATCCAATCCGTCCAATTCCAGTCGCTAAACCTGGAAACGCAACACTGTTTACAAATTTATTGATTAGCTCGCCTTTATAATTTCCATCAAAAAATGTTCCGTATTTGATTAGTAAAAATACGGCACGAGCCGCTAAATATGGGTTTACCGAATCTTTCAAAATCATTGGAACTCGCATTGTTGGGGCAGAAATCACAAACGGAATTTGCAGATTATCGGTTTCAACAATATCCGCTTGTCCAATCAAAAGTTCGCCGTGATGTTTTTCCCGAATAAGTTGTTGCAGTCGTTTCTGAACTTGCCAACCAAAACGGTGTGAGTAAAGCAAATCAATTCCGCCATCCATAAATCCATAACTATTGGCTGGACTGACAATTGCATCAACCGATAAATCTAAAATCGAACCGTGATAAATTTCAACATCAGGCAAATCTCCACAAAAAGTCTGCCAAGCAGTGACAAGTTCATTTTCAACTGCTGAGAGAATTATTTTCATAAATATTTTATCTGGTTGCCGCTATCAAAATAATAATAAACAGAATAATTGCCAGAATTACAAAGGCTAAACAGCCAATCTTCATCCAACTATAAGGTCTTTCGCCCTGAACTTCGCCGGTGCGCCCGTTGACAACGATTTGAAAAACTTTGCCGTTAAACCGATATGCCCCCGCGTAAATCGGTAATAATAAATGTTTGAAGGTAATGTCGCCGTATTGGGTTGAAACATTGTGAACGCGCTGTTCATCTCCGCCAATGTCATAACGAACATCGTTGTAAATTACGCCTTCGGCAATTGTTTTGAATTTTTCAAAACCTTGATCCAAAGCGATCTGGTAAGTTTGCGCTTTATGTCCCGCTAAAAAAGCCGGTTCGTAGGATTTAAGTTCATTCAAATCCCAGGGTTCTAATTTTTGAATGTATTTTTCCGGTAAAGAAGTTGTTGCAGGAATGCAAACATCGTCAAAATGCCGTGCAACTTGCCCATTTCGCGGATACCAATTTGTATAACGGACTTCGCGTGATCGTTGCTCACCGTTTTCTTCGTAATATTCGGTTTCGTAATACCAATCGCCACGTTCACCGTTGTAAAATGAACTGGTTGAAGCGTCATAAGTCCAATATGGAATGTAAATACTGCTCAATTTATCCGCACTTGCCATCGTTTTGAGTGCAGACGGCGCAAACCAAAGCGATGATAACCACTTATTAAAATTTGAAACGGCTTGCGGTTGCGGAACGGAAAAAGGCAAAACACCTTCGGGAGCCACCAGCGGATCGGCAGCTTTTGGCTGAGCTACGATTTTTCCGCCGCAAAAATCGCACCAAGTCGCAGTTTCGGGCGGCGTAAAATTAACGATTGCGCCACAACCATCGCAACGAACTTGCATTGCATTTTGCGCCATCGGCTGTAGATTTTGCTGACCGCGCTCAAGAAATTCATAATAATCGCGCTCGTCAACTTTTCCATCTGCGGCGATTTCCTGTGCATGAGCACAATACGGACACGCGAGCTTGCCGAGTTTGGCATCGAAAGTCATATTCGCGCCGCAACTTGGACATAAAAAACGATTGATATTTTCTTTATTGATTTTTGGGGCTTCTTGCATAATATTTGGGTTATTAAAGAAGAAATAACGCAAAGTCCCGCAAAGATTACGCTAAGTTGCGCGAAGAAAACTTTTTAAAATACCTTGCATTCTTTGCGAAACCTTTGCGTTCTTTGCGTTACAAAATTTCTTTCCAATTTATTTTGTCACTACAGCTAATTGCAACTGAATCCAGTTTATCCGAAAATAAGTGAAATTTGTAACGGTTTCATTTCAATTCTTAATGTTAAATAAATTTCGGGAAAAATTTCTGCTGGAAATTGTTGTTTTTGTATCGGGTGCGTTGGTAATGATCTACGAAATTATCGGTTCGCGGATACTTGCGCCGTATATCGGCACTTCGACTTATATTTGGACGAGTCTGATCGGGGTAATTCTCGGCAGTTTGAGCCTCGGCTATTGGCTCGGGGGCAGAATGGCAGACCGTCAACCAAATAGCAGAATTTTAGCTACCGTTTTATTTTTCGGCGGCGCGATGATTTCTGCTACGATTTTAGTGCAGGATTTTGTGCTTTCTATGATTTCGGTAGGAACGATGCGGATTGAGTTTAAATCAATCATATCTGCCTTGATTTTATTTGCACCTGCCAGCGTTTTATTCGGATTTGTCACACCTTACGCAGTTCGTTTGAAAATGCAAAATGTTGAAAATGCAGGGAAAACTGTCGGCAGACTTTATGCACTTTCAACCGTTGGGAGTATTTTCGGAACTTTTCTCGCGGGATTTTTTCTTTTACCATTTGTCGGTAGTGTCCGCACTCTGTATCTGTTGGCGGGGTTGATGTTCGCGCTTTCGTTACTGCTCGCCCCGTTCAAAATTGCCGTCAGTAATATTTTTTTGCTTTTGCTTTTTCCAACGGCTGTCCTTTTTAACGAAGCAGTTGCTCACACGATGTTTGTCAGTCACGAAATGCACGATTTTGACACACAATACAACCGTTTGCGAGTTTTTCGGACAACCGAAAAAGATACCGGAAAACCGATGCGCGTTTTATTGACCGATCCTGATTCGACTCAAGCATCAATGTATCTCGAAAGTGATGAATTGGCTCTAAATAACACGAAATATTACCATTTACTGCGCCACTTTAAGCCTGATTTTCAAACGACTTTGCTGATCGGCTGAGCAACTTATTCATCGCAGAAAGACTACTTACGGCTCTCTACCGATAAAAAAATGGATATAGAGGAAATTGATCCGCAAAAAACCGGAATGGCGCGAAAATATGTCAA
>DAORIL010000575.1:0-4511 GCA_035438525.1 Pyrinomonadaceae bacterium | reverse complement strand
AAAAAACAAAAAAGAAATTTGCCAACGCTTCGCAAAATTAAAAGAGGTGCAAGCCAACACACTAAGCCAATGCTATTGCACCACATTTAATTTTGCCCAATCGCACCCAAGCCCACCCACCGCCCCGAAAATTTTCGACAGAAACTCTACTAAAAACTTTGGCAATCGAAACTTAATGGCTAAATTTGCCAAAAATTGGCAACTTAATATTTTGACATTATGCAGACGATAGGTTCAACATTTAAGGAAATACGAGAGGAACGTAACTTGCTTTTGGAAAATGTAACTCAAAAAACAGGTATCAGCAAAACTGTTTTGAGCCGAATTGAAAACGGCAGACGATTACCAACCAAAGAGCAAGTGAATTTGCTTTGCAAATATTACAAGGCTCAAAAGAACGAAATCATTATCCAATGGCTTAGCGATAAAATTGTTTATGAAATACAAGATGAAGATTTTGCATTACAGGCAATGCAAGTGGCGGAAGAAAAAATAAAATACGGAACAAACGGCCAAAACCATACAAATGGTTTTGTTCTATCACTTAACGGGAACAAGCAAAAAAGAAAAATTGATGACTTTGTAAACAAAGTCGTTCAAGGCGATTGCTTGGAGGTTATGCAATCAATTCCCGACAAATCCGTGAATATGATACTTTGTGATTTGCCTTACGGTACAACGCAAAATAAATGGGATTCGGTTATTGATTTAAACAGACTTTGGTCTGAGTACGAAAGAATAATCAAAGATGACGGAGCTATTGTTTTGACTTCACAAGGAATTTTTACAGCAAAGTTGATTTTAAGCAACGAGAAATTATTTAAGTATAAAATTACTTGGATAAAATCCAAATCAACCAATTTTTTGAACGCTAAAAAACAACCACTTCGCAAACACGAGGACATTTGTATTTTCTATAAAAAGCAACCAACATACAACCCTCAAATGACAGAGGGCGAAGCCTACGACAAAGGAATTAGAAAAGACCAATACACAGGAAGTTACGGAGAATTTAAGCCAAGACACGTTAAAAGCAATGGACAGCGATACCCAAACGATGTTGTGTTTTATGAAGAGCAAAATATTGATGATTTTGTTTACATAAAAACAGCAGAATCAGAGGGCAAAGTTTACCATCCGACACAAAAACCGATTGAATTAGGGCGTTACTTAATCAAAACTTTTACCAATGAGGGCGACATTGTTTTAGACAATGCTTGTGGTAGTGGTAGTTTTTTGCTTTCTGCAATTTTGGAAAACAGAAATTTTATCGGAATTGAGAAAAACGAAGATGTATTATTACACAAAGTACAGCCTACGGATTATATCAAAGTTTGTACAGACAGAATTGAAGAAACTTTAAAAAGAAAAGAAATTGAAGAATCTACATTGAGATTGTTCAGAGAGCCAATTGCAGAATATCACACAATGAATTATGAAGTTAAATGAAAGAGCTTGGGCAGGTCAAATCATTAGTTGGATAAAACAATCCATAAATGACGGTATTACCATTTTTCAAGATGCCACAAACGATGAGGGTTTAAAAGTAGCATCAGGAAGAACAAAGTTTCCTGATGTTCTTTTGTTTACCGATAAAGTTTCGGGTATTGTTTTCAATGGTTGGGAATTGAAATTCCCCGACACAGAAGCAGATAATACTGAAATGTTAGAAAATGCCTTAGAAAAAGCCGAGCGACTGCAATCAAATTCTTTCGTTACTTGGAATGGAACAGAAGCAATCATTTGGAAAATAAAAGACGACAAATATTCGCTTTCAAGTTTGGAAAAACTGAAAGTTTATCCGAAAGAAAAAGACATCACAAACAGAAATGATTTAGCTGATAGAAATAAATACAACAAAAACGAACCAAAACTTCAAAAACGGCTTAATGAAATCCTACACGATTTAGGACAGCTTTACAAAAATGGCGAACTAAAAAATGCGATAAACATTTCATCAAACATTGTTGAAGCTGTTACACAAACAGCATTGCATTTTATTCCGCAATTGAAAAATGAAATAAACGAACTGAAAGGCGATGATAAAACTTTCAGAACAGAATTTAATCAATGGAAAATTATTGAAAGTGCTACGCTTAAAATTCTTTCAACTTCATCAAGGCGAGTTGAAAATATTGAACCCGAAGAAGTTTTAGCAAAGTTCACTTATTACAAATTGATTGGTAAAGTTCTTTTCTATCTTACGCTTTCAGAAAACTTGTCGGGTAAAGTTTCAAAGTTGGAATTGAAAAACAACAAGCAAGTTCAAAAACAACTAAATGACTTTTTCAATCAAGCAAAGAAAATAGATTATCAGGCAGTTTTTGAAAGTGATTTTACTGATAAAATACTGTTCAACGAAACGATAGACGAGCTATTATTTAGACTTGTTGCAGTCTTCAATGAATTTGATTTTAAAGTTTTGCCAACCGAAGTAATCGGCTATATTTTGGAAAACTTAGTTCCACAAGAAGAAAAACAAAAATTTGGACAATATTTCACTTCGGAAACATTGGCTAACCTTGTTGCATTTTCTGCAATCAAAAGCAGAAACGATGTTGTGATTGACCCAACATCAGGAACAGGAACATTTTTAAATTCGTTTTACAATACGTTGCAATTTTTCGGAAACAAAGATCACCAACAAATCTTAAATCAGATTTGGGGTAATGATATTTCACATTTTCCCGCAACGCTTTCAGTTATCAGTTTATACAAACAGAAAGTTGATGACACGGCAAATTTTCCGAGAATAATCCGCAAGGATTTTTTCACGCTTACGCCAAGTCAAACAATCGCAATTCCTGATAACAAAGACATCGACAAAATCAATCAAATTCCAATACCGAAGTTTGATGCTGTCATTTCAAATTTTCCGTTCATTCAGCAAGAAGATATTCCGAATGAAATTTTGAATACAAAATTTGAAAACGAGTTTGCGAAAACGCAAACCGCATTTTTGAATGGAAATAAATTTGACATCAACGGCAAAAGTGATTACTACATTTATTGCTTTTACAACTCATTGAAATTTTTAAAAGACAATGGTGTTTTATCTGCAATCACTTCAAACGCTTGGTTGGGCAAGAATTACGGCTTACAATTCAAACAGTTTTTATTGGACAATTTCCATATTAAATACGTTGTAAAAAGCAATGCAGAGCATTGGTTTAAGGATTCCAAAGTCAGCACAATTTTCATAACGCTTGAAAAAGGAACGAGCAAAGAACCAACAAAATTTATTACGATAAACGAAAAATTGGAAACTCTGTTTAAAGATAATTCGTTACAATCATTTGAAGATTTTTACACAGAAATTGACAACTGCAATAATTCGCATAATACAAATTGGAAAGAAAATACTCAATTCAAAAGCGTATTTCATAAAACAGACGGCACAATTACGGTTAGCATTGTTGAGCAAACACATTTGGTCAATTCTCTTGCTTCGCAAGAAAATTGGGCAACATATTTTGTCAGCCAAAATCCGCTAAGCATTTTTGAAACAAAACTCATAAATCCTTTCCCAGGCATTTACGATACAGGCAGAGGAACACGGACAGGTTGGGACGAAATGCACATTATTTCTAACGATGAAAACAAATCGTTGAAAATTGAAAAAGAGTTTTTGTTGCCAATTTTAAAAACAAGCCAAGAACTCAAAACAATTGTTCACAGAAATAAATCTGAATACAATCTTTTCGTTTGCAACGAAGATGAAAAAACATTGAAAGCTAAATATCCAAACGCTTACAAGCACATCAAAAAGTTTGAAATAACGACAAACAAAACAGGCGTTCCCTTACCTGAAGTTTTAAAAACAAGAAAACCATTTTGGTATTCGCTTGCACCTGAAGAATCAGCAAACATCTTCATTTCCATAAATCCGAGCCAACGATTATTCTTTTCATTCAGCAAATCGCCTTTATACCTCAATCAAAGATTAGTTGCTATTCGTGTAAAGAAAAAAGATGTTGAAATTGTTTCGGCTTTGCTTAACTCAATCGTTTCACTTTTGATTGTTGAGCTAAACGGAGTTTCAAGAAATCTGGGAGCATTGGATTTGAATGCTGATTTTTTCAAAACCAAAATGAAAATGTTTGACCCGAATTTGCTTTCAGATAAACAAAAGGAAAACATTATTTCTAAATTTGAAACGCTTAGTAAACGACAAATGCAGGATTACGAAAACGAATACATACAAAAAGACAGAATTGCTTTTGACGAAGAAGTTTTGAAAGCCTACGGCTTCAAAACCGATATTCTTTCGCAGTTGTATTCACTTTTAACGGAAACCATTCGTAACAGAGTGGAAATGAAAAATAGATAACATTAAAAATGTCATTCAATGCAAATAGATATAAAAGGGAAAATTAACGAAAAGAGATTATCATACAACAACACACTTTTACCGTTGTTTGAGGCTGTTGTCAATTCTATTCAAGCTATTGAAGAAGGAAGTTCAACCAAAATAGGAATTATAGAAATTGATATTATTCGTTCGACACAAG